>NZ_JBSFUB010000054.1:0-48096 GCF_053591575.1 Streptomyces altiplanensis
GAACGGATCGACGAGCTGCTCGACGAAGTGGTACGCCGTACCGGGGGAAGCGCCCCCGTGCCGGCCGGGGCGCGGCGGGTGGGCGGCCTGCTCGCGCTGCTCGCCCGCCGGGCGCTGCTGCTCGCCGTACTGCTCGCCGCCGTCTTCGCCGCCGTCGAACTCCTGCCGGGCGACGCCGCCGACGCGACCTCGGAGCGCGGGGAGAGCGCGGCCGACCTCGCGCGGCGGCGCGAACTCCTCGGTCTCGACCGCCCCGTGCTCAGCCGCTTCACCGACTGGATGACCGGTCTGCCCACCGGTGACCTCGGCACGTCCGCCCGCGGCGAATCCGTCGCCGGCCTGCTCTCCGGCCCGTTCCCCAACACCCTGCTCCTCGGCGGGCTCGCCCTGCTGGTCACCCTCGCCGTCTCGCTCGGCCTGGGCTGCTGGGCCGCGCTCAAGCCCGGCGGCAGTACGGACCGGGCGGTCTCGGCGACGGCCACCGGCATCCTCGCGCTGCCCGAATTCGTCGTCGCGGTCGCCCTCGTCCTCGTCTTCGCGCTGTGGACCGGCTGGCTGCCCGCCGTCACCCTCACCGGCACCGACGGATCGCCCGCCTCCTGGCAGATGCTCGTCCTGCCCGTACTGGCCCTGGCGGTCCCGCAGATCGGCTGGAACACGCGCATCGTGCGCGCCGCCCTGGCCGACGAGGCCAAGGCCCCGCACGTGGAGACCGCCGTGATCGACGGACTGCCGCGCCACCGCGTCTTCACCCACCACCTGCTGCCCGGCGCCGCGCCCACCATCGCGGCGGGCATCGCCACCTCGACCGGCATGCTGCTGGGCGGGGCCGTCGTGGTGGAGACCATCTTCAACTACCCGGGCATCGGTTCGGTGCTGGCGAGCGCCGTTGCCGACCGGGACAGCCCGGTCGTCGCCGGGGTCGTCGCCGTCACGGGCGCCGTCATCACCGGCGTACTGCTGCTCGCCGATCTCGTACGCGCCTGGGCGTCCGGAGGCCGCACATGACCGCCGCCCGCAAACCACCGGCCTCGTCGGGCTCCACTCCGGAACCGGCGCTCCCGGACACCCCGGCCCGCCCGGACGCGGCGGCGCAGCCCCCGCCCGCCGCCGGCCGGTCCCGGCTCGCACGGGCCGTACCGCGCCGCCGTCCCCGCAAGGGTGTCGTCCTGCGCGTCCTTCCCGCGCTGCTGCTCGTCGCCCTCGCCGCCGTCGGGCCGTGGCTCGCGCCGCACGCCATCGACATCCCGGTGACCGCCCCGTACGCCGAACCGGGCGGCGGGGCCCCGCTCGGCGGCGACCAGCTCGGCCGCGACGTACTCACCCGCCTCCTCGCGGGCGGGCGCGAGCTCATCGCGACCTCGCTCCTCGTCGCCGTCCTCGTCACGGCCGCCGCCGCGCTGCTCGGCGCGGTCGGCGCCCTGCGCCCGGCCGTCGGCCGGGTCGTCGAACGCGCCGCGGACGTCCTCATGCTGCTGCCCGCCGTACTCGGCATCCTCCTCATCGCGCTGTCCTGGCCCGGCGGCGGCCGGTACGCCGTGATCACCGCCGCCGTGGTGATGGGCGTGCCCTACGCGGTGCGCCTCGTGTCCGGCGCGGCGGCGCCCGTCGCGGCCTCCGGCTACATCGAAGCCGCCGCGGCCGGCGGCGAACGGCTGTGGCACCTCGTCGTACGCGAGGTCCTGCCCAACCTGCGCGCCACCCTGCTCGCCCTCTTCGGACTGCGCTTCGTCGCCGCCGTCTACATCGTCGCCACCGCCGGCTTCCTCCAGGTCGGCCCCCAGCCGCCCGCCGCCGACTGGGCGCTGATGATCCGGGAGAACGCGGGCGGCATCGTCCTCAACCCCTGGGCGGTCCTGGCCCCCAGCATCGCCATCGGCCTCCTCGCCATGAGCGTCAACCTCGCGGCCTCGGCGCTCGTTCCGCGGACCGGCAGGAAAGCGGTGACCGCACTGTGAACCACATGCCCCAGTGGTACCCCGAGGGCCAGGTGCCCTCCTCCGGGACGGCGGTGGAGGTGAGCGGCCTGACCGTCGTCGCACCGGACGGCCGTCTGCTCCTGGACGGCGGCAGCCTGGAGGTGCGCCCAGGCCGCGTCACCGCGCTCACCGGCCCGTCCGGCTGCGGCAAGACCACGCTGCTGCGGGCCGTGACCGGCGTGCTGCCGCCGGGGGCCCGGCGCACCGGCGGCCGGGTGGAGGCGCTCGGGCAGGACGTCCTGTCCCTCGCGCCGGCCGCGCTGCGCGCCCTGCGCCGCCACCGCGTGGCCTACCTCGGCCAGGACCCCGGCTCCGGACTCAACCCGCGGATGAAGGTGCGCAGACTGCTCGCCGAAGTCGCCGTCGACCGTGGCCCCGACGCGGTCCGCGCGCTGCTCGCCGAGGTCCGGCTGCCCACGGACCGCGCCTTCCAGGGGCGCCGTCCCGGAGAGCTCTCCGGGGGCCAGCAGCGCCGGGTCGCGCTGGCCAGGGCGCTGGCCAGGCGCCCCGCCGTACTGCTCCTCGACGAGCCGACCGCCGGGCTCGACCCGCAGCTGCGCGACGAGATCGCCGAGCTGCTGCGGCACCTGGCGGCCCATCACCGCCTCGCCGTCGCCATGTCCTGCCACGACACGGACCTGGTCGCCCGCCTGGCGGACGACGTCGTGGACCTCTCCCCGGACGCGGCCGTGCCACCGCTCGTCGTACCGGCGTCCGCCACGCCACTGCCCGCCCCGCGCCCGGCAGCCCCGAGTCCGGCCGCCTCCCGGCCGCTCCCCGAAGCCGGGCCGAGGCTCTCGGTGTCAGGGCTCCACGCGGCTTTCACGCGAGGCGGTCGCGGCGTCCCCGTCCTCCACGGCGTCGGCCTCACCGTGACCGCCGGAGCCAGCGCGGGCATCGTCGGCCCCTCCGGGTCGGGCAAGACCACCCTCGTGCGCGCCGTCGTCGGACTCCACCGTCCGACCGGCGGCACCGTCACCCTCGACGGGGTACGCCTGGCCCCCGCCGCCCACGCCCGTACCCGTGAACAGCGCCGGCGCCTCCAGTTCGTACCGCAGGACCCGCTGGGCACACTCAACCCCAGCCGCACCGTCGGCGAGACGCTCGGCCGCCCGCTGCGCCTGCACCGGCGGGCCGGCCGCCGCGAGGCCCCGGCCCGCGTCCTGGAGCTGCTGGCCCACGTCGGCCTGCCCGCCGGCTTCGCGGACCGCTACCCGCACGAACTCTCCGGCGGTCAGCGCCAGCGCGCGTCCATAGCCCGCGCGCTGGCGGCCGACCCCGACGTACTGGTCTGCGACGAGGTGACCTCGGCCCTCGACGACAGGACCGCGGACTCGGTCATGGACCTGCTCGAAGACCTGCGGGAAAGCCGCGGCCTCGCCCTGGTCCTCATCAGCCACGACCTGCGCCTGGTCGCGAGCCGCACCGAAACCCTGCTCGTGCTGTCCGGAGGCCGGGCCGTCGAGTCGGGCCCGACCCGGCAGGTCCTGGGGGCGGGGATCGCCCGGTGACCGCCCTCGGCACCCGCCGCGCACCCGCCGCGCACCCGGCCTCCGCCCGGCTCAGTCGTCGAACGGGCCCGTCACGGCGAACGTCGTGCCCGGCGTGTAGCAGTTCACGTACATCGTCGAGCAGTCCGGCGAGAAGGTGACGCCCGCGAACTCGCCCCACTCGGGCTCCTCGGGCGTGCCGATGTTCTGCCGGCCGCGCGCCATCGCGTACACCTCGCCGCGCTTCGTCAGTCCGTACACGTGCTGCGCGCCGTTGCCGTCCTCGCACACCATCAGGCCGCCGCGGGGCGCGAGGCAGATGTTGTCGGGGGACTCGCCGGGCAGCTGGATGTCCGTACTCGGGCCGAAGACCACGACCAGAGTGAGGCGCCGCTTCTGGGGCTCGTACTTCCACACCTGCCCGAAGTGGTCCGCCGCCGACCCCTCCGAGCTGCGCGCGAAGCTGGAGACGAAGTAGACCGCCTTGTCGCCCCAGTAGCAGCCCTCCAGTTTCTGGGCGTGCGTGACGCCCTTGCGGCCGAAGTCCTGGAGCCGGATCGGCGTCCGCCTGGCCAGCGGGTCCGGTACGGGCACCCATTCGACGCCGCCGAAGCTCGCACCGGTCTCCTGGACCGCCGACAGGTCCGGCAGGCCCGGAACGCGCATCGCCTCCAGCGCGCCGCCCGCGCGCAGCGAGCCGGTGCCGCCCAGCGGCTTCTCGGGCAGGAAGCGGTAGAAGAGGCCGAAGGGCCGGTCGAACGCGTCCTCGGTCTCGTACACGATGCCGCTCTTCGGATCGACGGCGATCGCCTCGTGCTGGAAGCGGCCCATCGCGGTGAGCGGGACGGCGCCGGAGCGGTGCGGGTCGACGGGGTCGACCTCGAAGACGAAGCCGTGGTCCTTGGTGTAGCCGTTGGTGCCGGCCCTGTCCTCGTTCTCCTCGCAGGTGAGCCACGTGTTCCACGGGGTGGGCCCGCCCGCGCAGTTGACGGCCGTACCGGCGATGGCGACACGCTCACCGAGCACGTTGTTGCGCCCGTCGAGCGCGAGCGCCGTACAGCCGCCCTTGGCGGCCGGGTCGTACGTCAGGCCCTCGACCGTCGGTACGCCGAGCTTCGCGCTGTGGCGGTTCTCGTGGTTGCGGACGAGGTGCACTCGGCCGTGACGGCCCCGGAAGGCGCTCATCCCGTCGTGATTGCCCGGGACGGCGCCCTCACCCGAACGCAGGGGCGTGCCCTCCCGTGAGAGGACCTTGTAGCGGAACCCCTCGGGCAGGTCGAGGAGCCCGTCCGGGTCGGGCACGAGCGGTCCGTACCCGCGGCGGCCCAGCCCCTGGGCGGCGGCCGTGCCGGCGAAGATCTCCGACACCGAGCCGGCGAACGCGACGCCGACGCCGATGGCGCCCGCGCGGGCCAGAACCTGTCGGCGGGACGCGGAGGACGAAGCTGTTTCAGGCATGAGGTCTCTCCCTGCTGGCGGACAGGAAACGTGTGACCCGCACGTGTGTAGCACGCAAGTGATCTCACGTGAACCATGCGGGCCACACCGCCTCGTGCGGCGCGTCAGCCCGACGCGTGTGCCCGGGTCAGACGAGGGACGCGCTCAGCGTGATCGTCGTACCCGCCAGAGCCTGGCTGACCGGGCAGTTCGCCTTGCCCTCCTCGGCCGCCTTGACGAACGCCGCCTCGTCCATGCCCGGCACCTCGCCCTGCACGGTGAGGTGGATCCGGGTGATGCCCTCGCCCGGCACGAAGGTGACCTCGGCCTTGGTGTTCAGGCGGTTCGGCGGGGTGCCCGCCTTGGCGAGGACGTTGGAGAACGCCATGTTGTAGCAGCTGGACTGGGCGGCGGCGATCAGCTCCTCGGGGCTGGTCATGCCGTTCGGCTCCTCGGTACGGGCCGGCCAGGAGACGGGGTGCTCCCCGATGCCGGACGAATCGAGGGTCACGGTGCCCTTGCCCTTGAACAGGTCGCCTTCCCAGACGCTGTGTGCCTGACGCGTTGCAGCCATTTCGAAAGCCCTTCTCGCGGACGGTGATCCAGGGCCAACCTACTGCGCGATCAAGCCCTTCGCGTCGCGCGCCAGCGCGGTCAGCCGGGAGATCGCCCGGAAGTACTTCTTCCGGTAGCCGCCGTTCAGCATCTCTTCACTGAACAGCCGGTCGAACGGCAGTCCGGAGGCCAGCACCGGCACCTCCCGGTCGTACAGCCGGTCGGCGAGCACCACGAGCCGCAGCGCCGTCGACTGGTCGGGCACCGCGCGCACGTCGGTCAGGCAGACCGCCCGCACCTCGTCCGTGAGCGCCCCGTACCGGCTCGGGTGGACCTTGGCGAGGTGGTCGAGCAGCAGGGGGAAGTGGTCGAGGCTGGCTCCCCCGGTGGCGTACGCCGCCTTGGTGACCTCCGCGTCGGAGTACGGCGGAGGGGCCTCGGGCAGCCCGCGGTGGCGGTAGTCCTCGCCGTCGATGCGCAGCGGCCGGAAGTGGGCCGACAGGCCCTGGATCTCGCGCAGGAAGTCGACGGCGGCGAAGCGGCCCTCGCCGAGCTTGCCGGGCAGGGTGTTGGAGGTGGCGGCGAGCGCGACGCCCGCCTCGACGAGCCGGCGCAGCAGCGAGGACACCAGCACCGTGTCGCCCGGGTCGTCGAGCTCGAATTCGTCGATGCACAGCAGACGGTGCCCGCTCAGCGTCTGCACGGTCTGCTGGAAGCCGAGCGCGCCGACCAGGTTCGTCAGCTCCACGAAGGTGCCGAAGGCCTTGAGCTCGCGGGGCGCGGGCGTGGCGTGCCAGAGGGAGGCGAGGAGGTGGGTCTTGCCGACGCCGTACCCGCCGTCGAGGTAGACGCCGCGCGGCGCGGCGGGCGCGGCGGGCTTCTTCGCGAAACCGAACCAGCGCCGCTTGTCCCCGTCCGCCGCGGCCCCGCCGAGACCGGCCGCGAAGGCGCTCAGCACCCGGACCGCCTCGGTCTGGCTCGGCTGGTTCGGGTCCGGTACGTACGTATCGAAGCGCACCGAGTCGAAGCGCGGCGGCGGCACCATCTCGGCGACCAGGCGGTCGGCGGGGACGTGCGGCTCGCGTGCGCACAGGGACAGAGGGGCCGCTTCGGCTATGGGAGCGGACCCATGAGCGGCGGTGGAGGACGACACGGGGCTCAAGTCTAGGCTCCGTGCCACACTGCACGACATGCGACGCCTGTTCCCTGTGACCGACGAGACACTCTCCCCCGCCTCCGCCGCCGGAGGCGAGTGGGGACTCGACGAGCTGGCCGACGCCTACGCGTATCCGAAGGAGCGCGGCCCGTCGGGAGCCTGGCTGCGGGCCAACATGGTCTCCTCGCTCGACGGGGCCGCCCAGCACGAGGGCCGCTCGCAGCCGATCTCCTCCGACACCGACATGCGGATCTTCGGCACGCTGCGGGCGCTCGCCGACGTGGTGGTCGTCGGTGCGGAAACGGTACGCCTGGAGGGGTACCGGCCGGCCCGCGCGCGCGACGCCTTCGCGGCGCGCAGGGAAGCGGCGGGACAGGGCCCCGCGCCCGCGATCGCGGTGGTCAGCGCGAGCCTGAACCTCGACTTCTCCCTTCCGCTCTTCACCTCGCCCCTCGTCCCCACCCTGGTGCTGACCGGCGCCACGGCGCCCCTCGACGGGATCCGCGCGGCCAGGGAGGCCGGGGCCGAGGTCCTGGTCGTGGGGGACGGCGCGGCGGTGGATCCGTCGCGCGCGGTGGAGGCGCTGGCGGAGCGGGGGATGACCCGGTTGCTGACCGAGGGCGGGCCGCGGCTGCTCGCGCAGTTCGTCACGGCCGGAGTGCTCGACGAGCTCTGTCTCACCGTCTCGCCCGTGCTCACCGCCGGCCGCGCGCAGCGGATCGCGGACGGGCCGGGAGTGGCGGTTCCGCAACGGTTCGCACTGGCGTCCGTACTGGAGGAGGCCGGGTTCCTTTTCACCCAGTACCGTCGGACCTGACAGTGGGCGGAATGTTCCGTTCCGCCCAGTTTCCGCCGGACACGCTTACTCACGTGCTTACGCAGACCCCGTGCGGGCACGGGGAAGGATGGTTTCCGCAGGGGGCCGGCGGCGCCATCCAGGAGCGCCGTCCCGAGAAGAAGAGCCCAAGAAGAAGAGAAGGGCGCCCGTCGTGTTCACGAGCGTATTGATGATCGAGAAGCCCCTGTCGTCCGTCGACGTGGAATTCGTCAGCACCCTTCACGCTGACGAGGGCGTCTCCTTCGTCGTCCTGATGCAGCCCCGCGGCGACCAGGCGGACGTGCTCCTGCGCGCCATCGACGACGTGGCGCTGGGCAGGGTCGACGAAGCGGTCCGCGAGCCCGACAAGCCCCGGGGCGAGGAGGCGAAGCCCCTCGCGCAGCGCGGCCTGGAGGTGACCCTGGAGGCGCTGCGTGCCCGGGGGCACGAGGCCGTGGGCCAGGTCGTCGCGGAGCATCCCCTGGACCTCCTGAAGTCGGTCGTGGCCGAGACGGGGGCCGACGAGGTGATCGTCCTGACCGCGCCGCACTACGTCGAGGAGTTCTTCCACCGGGACTGGGCCTCGCGGGCCCGCCACAAGGTCGGCGTACCGGTGCTCAAGCTCTTCTCCCACAACGAATAGGCTGGGGCACCGCTCACACGTCGCACTTATGGGAGACACACGTATGGCACCCGGCCTTCCCACCGCCATGGACCGACCGCACTTCATCGGCATCGGCGGCGCCGGAATGTCGGGGATCGCGAAGATCCTCGCCCAGCGCGGCGCCCGGGTCGCGGGCAGCGACTCACGCGAGTCCGCCACCGCCGAGTCCCTGCGCGCGCTGGGCGCCACGGTGCACATCGGCCACGCCGCCGGACACCTGGCCTCCGACGCGACCTGCGTCGTCGTCTCCAGCGCCATCCGCTCCGACAACCCGGAGCTGGTCCGCGCCGCCGAGCTCGGCATCCCCGTCGTGCACCGCTCCGACGCGCTGGCCTCGCTGATGGGCGGCGCGCGGGCGATCGCCGTCGCCGGCACGCACGGCAAGACGACCACGACCTCGATGCTGGCCGTGGCCCTGACCGAGCTGGGCCTGGACCCCTCGTACGCCATCGGCGGCGACCTGGAGGGCCCGGGCACGAACGCCCGCCACGGCGCCGGCGACATCTTCGTCGCCGAGGCGGACGAGAGCGACCGCAGCTTCCAGAAGTACGACCCCGAGGTCGCGATCGTCCTCAACGTCGAGCTGGACCACCACGCGAACTACGCCTCGATGGACGAGATCTACGACTCCTTCGAGACGTTCGTCGGCAAGGTCGTCCCCGGCGGCACCCTCGTCATCTCCGCGGACCAGCCCGGCGCCGTGGAACTGACGTCCCGCCTCCGCGACCTCTCGACCCTGAAGATCGTCACGTACGGCGACTCCCCGTCGGCCGACGTACGCGTCCACAAGGTCACCCCGCGCGGCCTGACCAGCGAGGTCACGGTCGTCCTCGACGGCCGCTACCTCACCTTCACGGTCTCGGTCCCCGGCAGCCACTACGCCCACAACGCGGTCGCGGCGCTGGCGGCGGGTGTCGCGCTCGGCATCCCGGCGCACAACCTGGCCTCCGCCCTCGGCAAGTACACCGGCGTCAAGCGCCGCCTCCAGCTCAAGGGCGAGGCGAACGGCGTGCAGGTCATCGACTCGTACGCCCACCACCCGACCGAGATGACCGCCGACCTGGCGGCCATGCGCGGCGCGGCGTCCGACGCACGCCTGCTCGTCGTCTTCCAGCCCCACCTCTTCTCCCGCACCCAGGAGCTGGGCACCGAGATGGGCCAGGCCCTGGCCCTCGCGGACGCCTCGGTCGTCCTCGACATCTACCCGGCGCGCGAGGACCCGATCCCCGGCATCACCAGCACGCTCATCATCGACGCGGCGCGTGCGGCGGGCGCCGACGTGACGCCGGTCTCCGACAAGGCGACGGTCCCGGACGTCATCGCGGGAATGGCGAAGCCGGGCGATCTTGTTCTCACGATGGGCGCGGGTGACGTGACGGACCTCGGCCCGCAGATCCTCGACCGCTTGTCGAACTGAGGGAGCGCAGCATGTCGTACGACGTGGAAAAGACCGACGAGCAGTGGCGAGCGGAGCTGACCCCCGCCGAGTACGCCGTGCTGCGCCAGGCCGGCACGGAGCCCGCCTTCGTCGGTGAGTACACGGACACCAGGACGACCGGGGTCTACTCCTGCCGGGCGTGCGGCGCCGAGTTGTTCCGCTCGGACACGAAGTTCGAGTCGCACTGCGGCTGGCCGTCGTTCTACGACCCGAAGGACACGGACGCGGTCGAACTGGTCTCGGACACCTCCCACGGCATGGTCCGCACGGAGGTCCGCTGCGCGAAGTGCGGCTCGCACCTGGGCCACGTCTTCGAGGGCGAGGGCTACCCGACCCCGACGGACCAGCGGTACTGCATCAACTCGATCTCGCTGCGGCTGACCCCCGACGCCTGACCCGACACGCCGACGCGCCCCGTACCCCGGATTCGATCCGGTGGTGCGGGGCGCGTCGGCGTGAACGGCCGGCCGGCCCGGGCGGCGTACGGGAGGAAGCCGGGCCGGGCGGCGGGGGAGGGGGCGGTCCCGGCGCGGCGTACGCGCGCGGGCGAAGCGCGCCGGTGTCACTCGATGACGAGCTCGACCTCGATGTTGCCGCTGGTGGCCTTCGAGTACGGGCAGTAGGCGTGGGTCGCCTCGACGAGCTGACGGCCCGTCTCGCCCGCCAGGTGGTCCGGCAGCTCCACGCGCATCACGACCGCGAGCCCGAAGCCCGTGTCGTCCTTGCCGATGGAGACCTCGGCGGTCACCGAGACGTCCTTGGTCTCGACCTTCATCCGGCGCGCGACCGCGCCCATGGCGCTGGCGAAGCAGGCGGCGTACCCGGCGGCGAAGAGCTGCTCGGGGTTGGTGCCCCGGCCGTCGCCGCCGAGGGCCGGGGGCATCGCGAGGGCGAGGTCGATCTGGCCGTCGGAGCTGACAGTGCGGCCCTCGCGGCCGTTGGCGGTGGCGACAGCGGTGTAGAGCGCGTTCATGGGGTGTCCTCGTTCCGTCGGGAGGCTCAAATAGTTGCACACGATTTAGTTGTGCACAACTTAATTGGGCCGGGAGGTTACTCTGGGCCCATGACGCCTTCACCGGCCACCGGCCCGACGCTCCCCGCCGTGTCCGACACGGAGCTGCTCCGCCTCGACCACCAGGTCTGCTTCTCGCTGCACGCGGCCTCGCGCGCCTTCGGCGGCGTCTACCGCGACGCGCTCAAGGATCTCGGCCTCACGTACCCCCAGTACCTGGCCATGCTGGTGCTGTGGGAGCACGGCCCGCAGCCCGTCAAGGCGATCGGCGAGCAGCTGCGCCTCGACTCCGGCACGCTCTCCCCGCTGCTCAAGCGGCTGGAGACCGCCGGCCTGGTGCGCCGCGAGCGGAGCGCCGCCGACGAGCGCTCCGTGACGGTCCGGCTTACGGAAGCGGGCGAGGAGATGCGCGAACGGGCGCTGCCGGTACCGCGCAAGATCCTTGCCGCGACGGGCCTTTCGGTCGATGAGGTCCTCGGCCTTCAAGGGCTTCTGGGGCGGTTGACCAGTGCTCTCGACGAGGCCCAGGGCTAGTCCGGGGCTGATGCGGGGCTGGTCCGGGGCTAGTTCGGGCGGCCCAGTTCCTTGCGGAACAGGTCGAGGAGGTTGCCGCCGAGGATCTTGCGGACGGTCGCCCCGGGCACGCCCCTGGACAGCAGCGCCTCCGTCACCAGGGGCAGGCCGCGCGGGCCCTCGATGCCGGGGAGCGACCAGGGGAAGCCGTAGTCGGACTCGCAGCACGGCGGGGTGATGTCGCCGACGACCTCCTGGATGAAGTCCGGGCCCAGGCCCACGTGGTCGGCGCCGGCCACCCCGGTGATGTGGACGATGTGGTCCACCAGCCGGTCCAGCGTGCACGCGGCAGGGTCGTCGGCCAGGAACTCCGGCAGGAAGTTCACGCACACCGTGCCGCCCGTCGCGGCGATGCCCCGGAGCTGGGCGTCGGTGAGGTTGCGGTGGTGGACGCGCAGGGCGCGGGCGGAGGAGTGGGTGGCCAGGACGGGGCGGGTGGCCAGCTCCAGGACGTGGGCGACGCCCGACGCGCTCAGGTGCGACACGTCGAAGAGGATGCCGAGGCGCTCCATCTCGGCGAGGGCCTCGACGCCCGCCGCGGTGAGGCGGGACCCGGTGGCGTCCTCGCCGCTGCCGTCGGCCAGCGGCGTACGGCCCCAGTGGGCGAGGGAGGCGATCCGTACGCCCAGGCGGTGGAGCGTCGGGAAGAGCTCCACGTTCGCGTCGATGCCGGGCGCGCTCTCCAGCGCCAGGACCAGGGCGATCCTCCCTTCGGCCAGTGCCGCGTCGATGCCGGCGCCGTCCAGGCACAGCCGTACCTCGTCCGCGTTGCCCTCGGCGAGCGTGTGGGCGCACTCGATCATGCGCAGGGTCTCGCGGAGCGCGCCCTCCGGGCGGAAGCCGTCCTCGATGAAGACCGGCAGCACCTGGAGATCCACGCCGCCCTCGCGCAACTGCGGCAGCCACCGCTCGCGGAAGAAGGCCGCCCAGCGACGCGGCGGCCGGGCGGTGACCGCCAGGAGGAGGTCGTTGTGGGCATCGGCCACGACGGCGCGGTGGTGCAGTTCGTGAGAGGACACGTGGCCGGATGCTACGGGCGGCAGCCGGTCCTGTACACGGGTTCCGGAACGGGCGGAGGGCTCCGCCGCGACAATGGCCCGCATGGAACCGCACCGCCTCGTCGACCGCGCCCGCCGTCTCGCCGTCCCCGGCCACCGCCGCGTCCTCGGCATCGCCGGGGCGCCGGGGGCCGGCAAGTCCACGCTCGCCGCGCACCTCGTCGACCGCCTCGGCGGACTGGCCGTACTCGTCCCCATGGACGGTTTCCACCTCGCCGGAGCCGAGCTGGAACGCCTCGGGCGTACGGACAGGAAGGGCGCCCCCGACACCTTCGACGCCGCCGGTTACGCCGCCCTGCTGACCAGGCTGCGCTCCCCCGAGGAGCCGGACGCCGTCGTCTACGCGCCCGCGTTCGACCGGACGATCGAGGAACCCGTGGCGGGCAGCATCGCGGTGCCGGGCCCGCGGGACGTACCGCTCGTCGTCACCGAGGGCAACTACCTGCTGCTCGACGAGGGGCCCTGGGCGAGCGTGCGGGACCTGCTCGACGAGGCGTGGTTCCTGGAACTCGACCAGGACGAGCGGGTACGCCGTCTCGTCGACCGGCACGAACGGTTCGGCAAGCCCCGCCCGGCCGCCGAGCGTTTCGTCCACGCCTCGGACGAGGCGAACGCCCGCCTGGTCGCCCCCGGCCGGGACCGCGCCGACCTGGTCGTCGCCTTCGCCCCGGGCGCCGCCCCGCGACCGGACGGCGTCCCGCAACCGGGTAGCGAGGGCACCGGGCGCCGGGCAGGATGAGGCCATGTCATCCGCCTCCTCATCCGCGTCCGTGCCCGCGCCCTTCACCGCAGACGACTACCGTGCCCGCATGGCCCGCGCGGCCCGGTCGGCCGCCGACGCCGGTCTGGACGGCGTACTCGTCGCCCCCGGACCCGACTTGGTCCACCTCACCGGCTACCGGCCCACCGCGACCACCGAACGGCTGACGCTGCTCGTCCTGTCCGTGGAACAGGACCCGGTGCTCGTCGTGCCCACCCTGGAGGCGCCGGACGCCGAGCGGGCCGCGGGAGCCGCCGCGCTCACCCTGCGCGACTGGACGGACGGCAAGGACCCCTACGCGGTCACCGCGCCGCTCCTCGACGCCGGCGGTCGCTTCGCGGTCAGCGACAACACCTGGGCGATGCACCTCCTCGGCCTCCAGCAGATCCTGCCGGGCACCTCGTACGTGTCGCTGACCGCCGCCCTGCCCATGCTGCGGGCCGTCAAGGACGCGGCCGAACTGGCCCGTCTCGAAGCGGCGGGCGCGGCCGCGGACGCGGCGTACGAGGAGATCGTCAAGGTCCGCTTCTCCGGACGGCGCGAGACGGAGGTGGCCGCGGAACTGGCCCGTCTCCTCACGCGGTCCGGGCACGAGCAGGTGGATTTCACGGTCGTCGGCAGCGGCCCGAACGGTGCGAACCCGCACCACGAGGCGGGCGAGCGCGTCATCGAGCAGGGCGACATGGTCGTCCTCGACTTCGGCGGCCTCAAGCACGGTTACGGCTCCGACACCTCCCGTACGGTCCATGTCGGCGCCCCGAGCGCCGAGGAGCAGCGCGTCCACGACGTCGTGCGTCAGGCGCAGCAGGCGGCGTTCGAGGCGGTGCGGCCCGGGATCGCCTGCCAGGAGGTGGACCGGGTGGCGCGCGCGGTCATCACCGAGGCCGGGTACGGCGAACGGTTCATCCACCGCACCGGACACGGCATCGGCGTGACCACGCACGAACCGCCGTACATGATCGAGGGCGAGCGGCAGCCGCTCGTGCCCGGCATGTGCTTCTCCGTCGAGCCCGGCATCTACCTCCCCGGGCGCTTCGGCGTGCGGATCGAGGACATCGTGACCGTCACGGAGGACGGCGGGCGCCGTCTCAACACCACCGCGCGCGAGATGGCCGTCGTCGGCTGAGACCGCTGCCGGCCGGCGTCTGCCGACGCCGGCCGGTGTTCGGCCGCTGTCGTGGCCCTGTGCGCCGCGTGCCCCGTGCGCACCGCGGGGCCGGGGTCAGGCGGCGTCGGGGCCCAGTACGACACAGGACTCGGGCGGCAGGTGCAGCAGCCCGTCGGGGCCCGGCGCGTCGACCGGCTCCCAGGCGGCCAGTACGGTGCTGCGGCCGTTGCGGCCGAGGCCGATCGTGACGGGCTCCTTCGACAGGTTCACCGCGACGCGGATGTCGCCGCGCCGGTACGCCAGCCAGCGCGCGCTCTCCTCGTACGCGACCTTGACCGCCGCCAGGTCCGGGTCGCAGAGGTCGGGCCGCTCCCGGCGCAGCGCGATCAGCTCGCGGTACCAGGCCAGCACGCGCGCGTGCGGCTCGTGCTCCTGCTCGGACCAGTCCAGGCAGGAGCGCTCCCTGGTGCGGGGGTCCTGCGGGTCCGGGATGTCCTCCGCCGCCCATCCGTGCGAGGCGAACTCCCGCCTCCTGCCCTCCCGTACGGCCTGCGCGAGCTGCGGGTCGGTGTGGTCGGTGAAGAACTGCCAGGGGGTGCGGGCCGCCCACTCCTCGCCCATGAAGAGCATCGGGACGTACGGACCGGTGAGGACCAGCGTGGCGGCGCAGGCGAGCAGCCCGGGGGAGAGGGTGGCGGAAAGCCGGTCCCCCAGGGCCCTGTTGCCGACCTGGTCGTGGGTCTGGGAGTACCCGAGGAAGCGGTGCGCGGCGGTTTTCGTGCGGTCCACGGAACGTCCGTGAACGCGTCCCCGGAACGTCGAGTAGGTACCGTCGTGGAAGAACACCTGGTTCAGCGTCTTGGCGAGCGCGCCGAGAGGGGCACGGGCGAAGTCGGCGTAGTACCCCTGGGACTCACCGGTCAGAGCGGTGTGCAGGGCGTGGTGGAAATCGTCGTTCCACTGAGCGTGCAGACCCAGCCCCCACGACTCGCGCGGGGCGGTCGTGCGCGGGTCCCCCTGGTCGGACTCGGCGATCAGGAAGAGCGTCCTGCCCACCTCCGCGGAGAGCGCGTCGACGGCCGCGGACAGCTCTTCGAGGAAGGTCAGCGCGCGCGTGTCGGCGAGGGCGTGGACCGCGTCGAGCCGCAGTCCGTCGAGACGGTAGTCGCGCAGCCAGGCGAGCGCGCTGCCGAGCAGGTACGCGCGTACCTCGTCGGACCCGGGTGCGTCGAGGTTGACCGCCGAGCCCCAGGGCGTGTGGTGGGTGTCCGTGAAGTACGGGCCGAAGTGGGGCAGGTAGTTGCCGGAGGGGCCGAGGTGGTTGTGGACGACGTCGAGCACGACGCCGAGACCGAGGCCGTGCGCCGTGTCGACGAAGCGCTTGAGCCCTTCGGGGCCGCCGTACGGCTCGTGCACGGCCCACAGCGACACACCCTCGTACCCCCAGCCGTGCGTTCCGGGGAACGGGCAGACGGGCATCAGCTCGACATGGGTGACGCCCAGCTCCGCCAGATGGCCGAGCCGCCGTGCGGCGGCGTCGAAGGTGCCCTCGGGGGTGTACGTACCGACGTGCAGCTCGTAGAGGACCGCGCCCGCCAGCGGAGCGCCGCCCGTCCAAGCCGTCCGCCACTCATGGGCGTTGTGGTCCACGACGGCGCTGAGGCCGTCGGGCCCGTCCGGCTGGCGGCGCGAGCGCGGGTCGGGCAGTACGGGACCGCCGTCCAGGCAGAAGCCGTAACGCGCGTCCGCGCCCGCGTCGGCCTCGGCCGTCCACCACCCTTCGCGTACCGGATCGCGCTCCATGGCGTACGTTTCGCCCGCCAGCCGAAGCTCTGCCCGCTCGGCCTTCGGCGCCCACACCTCGAACAGCACTGGCGGCCCCTCTCGTCGACGATGCCGCCACCCATGGTGCGTCAGACGGGCATGATCCGCCGGTAAATCGTCAGCTCCACGTCATGTTGACCGCGCGCTCGAAGTTGACGTATCCGGCGCGCTCGAACGCCCTGGCCATCGGAACGTTGGCGAGGTCCGTCGCCGCGCGGATGCGGGGCACCTCCTGGGCGGCGAGAACGCGCGTGCCCTCGGCGAGGAGGTCGTCGATGTGCCCGTGGCCGCGGTGGGCCGGCACGACACCGATGTACGCGATGGTGTGGTGGTAGTTGTTGCGGGCCGGGATGACGAAACCGACGGGGGCGCCGCCGGGGAGTTCGGCGATCCGCCACCACTCGCGCGGTGACGCGCAATTCGCGAACTCCTCCTCGAACTGCTGCTCGGCGGCCTCCCGTGCGCTGAGGCCCGACGCCAGGTCGGCCCGGCTGTGCGCGTCGAGCGTGCCCTCCAGGACCAGCGTCATCAGCGCGATGAGCTCCTCCTGGTCGTTCGCGGGCCGGAACGCCAGCCGGCCGGTGGGCTCGGGGACCGGGGTGCCGGGGCGCCATTCGAGACGCAGGCGCTCGACGAGCAGCCGCGCGCCGGCCTTCTCCAGGACGTTCATCCGTGCTTCGACCACGTCGCGGGCCACCGCGTCGTCGCGCCAGTCGGGCGGAACGAACCTGCCGTACTCGGGACGCGGCGCGCCGGCCGGGAGGACGGCGGCCGACGCCGTCTCCAGGAGACGCAGACCGATCTCGCCGCGCTCGGGCCCGGGCAGCGTGTCGTCCAGGTCGAAGAAGTCCAGGGCGCACGGCGGTTCGCCGGGCCTGGAGGTCCACCAGGAGACGCGGGCCAGCACCCGGCCGCCGCGCAGCGCCACCCACATCCACTCGGGACGGCGGAGCCCGGTGGCGAGGTCGTCGTCGAGCTCGTGGTCGAGGACGTACGCGAGTTCACGGAAGAGACCGAGCTCCTCCGGCCCGGAGAGCGGTCGTAGGGTCAGTTCCTGGTCCTGCGGTATGGCGGTCAAGCCCGTCCCCCGGTGATGTGGCGTGCGAGTCCGCAGACAGTAGCAATGATCATCGGGCCGGGCCCGGAGATATCCCGGCACCAGCGCCCGCGGAAAGGGTCCGCGCAGGTCAGGTCGTACGGGATGAACCGTTCTTCTGGACACCTGTGCTCGGTCGGCCCGACAATCACCTCTGTGACGTCCTCCTTCGAGTTCCCCGCGTATCCCGCCCGGCCCTCCGACGCCGAGCGCGACCGTGTTCTCGGGAGGCTCAGGGAGGGCGCGGCGCAGGGAAAGCTGTCGCACGACACCTTCCTGCGCCGGATGGAACTCGCCCTCGTCGCCCGCAGGTCCGACGAACTGGCCGTGCTCACCGCCGACCTGGAGACCGAGGGCCGGTGGTCGCAGGGGCTGTTCCGCGCGGTGGAGCGGGCGTCGGCGTTCACGGTGCGGCTGCGCAGGGCGTGGCAGTCGGAGCGGCTGCCGAAGCTGCTGTTCCCCGAGCCGGGACCGTACCCCCTGAGGATCGGACGCGACCCCGCGAACGGACTGCGGCTCAGCCACGACACGGTCTCGCGCGTGCACGCCGAACTGTCCGTCCAGGGCGGCATGTGGGTCCTGCGCGACCTCGGCTCGACCAACGGGACGTCCGTCAACGGACGCCGGGTCACGGGGACCGTCCTGGTGCGGGAGGGGGACCAGGTGAGTTTCGGACAGATGGCCTTCCGGCTCGCCGCGCGCTGAGCTGAGGCCGGCCGCAGGTCAGGGGTGGGGTTAACCGCAGGAAGACCCGACGGCTGGTACCAGTGACCGGAGGAGCCCCGGAGAGGACGCTGATCAAGAAGCGGACAGCGTCCTGGGGAGGGAACCACAATGGCCGGCAGCAGACAGCCGATCACGGTCGGAATCGCGCGATGGTGCGCCACGCATCCGTGGCGGGCCATCGCCGGGTGGCTGGTGTTCCTGGTCGTGTGCGTCGGCGCGGGCAGCGCGGTGGGCACGAACAAGGGGCAGTTCTCCGACTTCTGGATCGGTGAGGCCGGCCGGGCCGAGTCCGTCGCCGCCGGCGCCGGCCTCACCCCCGCGCCCGTCGAGCGGGTGCTGATCACGGCGGAGCGCGGGACCGGGAAGCTCGGCGCCGAGGACGCCACTGCCGCCGAGGACGCCGCCCGCGACGTGCAGCGGCGGATGAAGGCCCTCCCCGCGGTCGTCTCCGTCGCCGCGCCGAAGGCCGCGGCGGACGGCTCCGCGCTCATGGTCGCCGTCACCCTGCGCGGCGACAAGGAGACCGCCAAGGAGGACGTCGACGCGCTGCTGGAGCAGACCGGGGCCGTACAGAGGGACCACCGGGACCTGCGGATCGAACAGACCGGCAGCGCCTCGGTCTCCAACGGGGTCAACGACCAGCAGGGCAAGGACCTCCAGCGCACCGAGGCGATCAGCCTGCCGGTCACCTTCCTCATCCTTCTCGCCGTCTTCGGATCGGTTCTGGCGGCCGGCATCCCGGTGCTGCTCGCCCTCTTCGCCTTCGCCGGAGCGGTGGGCCTCTACGGTCTCGCGTCCTGGATCACCCCCGACGCGGGCGGCGCGGCGCTCAGCGTCATCTTCATGCTCGGCATGGCGGTCGGCGTCGACTACTCGCTCTTCTACCTCAAGCGCGCCAGGGAGGAACGCGAGCGCACGGGCGGCGCCATCAGCCACGCCGCCGCCGTCGAACTGGCCGCGGCCACCTCGGGGCGCGCCGTCGTCGACTCGGGCCTGGCGGTCGCCGTCGCGCTCGGCGGCCTCTACGTGATGGACGACGTGATCTTCTCGTCGATCGCCTCCGGGGCGATCCTGGTCACCCTCGTCGCGGTGGCGGGATCGCTGACCGTACTGCCCGCGCTGCTCGCCAAGCTGGGTCACCGCACGGACGGCCGCGGGGGCGGGCGCCGTGCGGCCGGCGCTCCGCGGCAGAGCCGGATGTGGTCCGCCCTGCTGCGGCCGGTCATGCGCAGGCCGCTCGTCACGCTGCTCGCCGGACTCGCCGCCACGGCCGCTCTCTCCCTGCCCACCCTCACCATGAAGCTCGGTACCGAGGGCAAGGACACGTTCCCCGACAGCGTGCCCGCCGTGGCGGCGTACGACCGGCTGACGGCCGCCTACCCGGCCGACGGAACCGCGCACCTCGTCCTCGTACGGTCGGACGCCGCCCACGCGGACGAGGCGCAGGCCGCCCTGCGAAGGCTCGCGGACCGGACGGCCGGCAACGAACTCTTCGCCCGGGACGGCGGCGCCGCGCCGCGGCTGCGCACCTCGCAGGACGGGCGCACGGCGATGCTGACCCTCCCCGTCCCGTACGCCGAGAACTCCGCCGGGGCGGACCGCTCCCTGGCGCTGGTGCGCGGTGAGCTCGTACCGGCGACCGTCGGCAAGGTGCCCGGCACCGAGACCGCCGTCAGCGGCGAGATCGCCTACGGCGCCGACTACGCGGCACACCAGGAGAAGCGGCTGCCCTGGGTGATCCTCTTCGTGTCCCTGGCGACGCTCGCCATCATGTACGTGGCGTTCCGCTCCGTCGTCATGGCCGTGCTGAGCGTGCTGCTCAACCTGGCGGCGGTGACGGTCTCCTGGGGCGTACTGACGCTGGTCTTCCAGGGCACCTGGGCCGAGGGACTGCTCGGCTTCGAGTCCACCGGGTTCGTCGGATCGCGCACGCCGCTGCTGGTGTTCGCCATCCTGGTGGGGCTCTCCACCGACTACCAGATCTTCGTGGTCAGCCGCATCAAGGAGGCCGTGCGGCGCGGCACACCGACCCGGGAGGCCGTGGTGGACGGGATCACGGGCTCCGCGAGTGTCGTCACCAGCGCCGCCGTCATCATGGTGTCGGTCTTCGTCAGCTTCCTCTTCATCGACCGCGTCGAGATGAAGCAGATCGCCGTGGGCCTCACGGTGGCGGTGCTCTTCGACGCGATCGTGCTGCGGGCGCTGATCCTGCCGTCGGCGATGGCGCTGCTCGGCGACCGCTGCTGGTGGCCCCTGCGGAACTCCGCGCCGGCCTCCGTCCGGCCGTCCGGTGAACCGGGCCGCCCCGCTACTGCTGGTGCAGGCCCCGGCCGGCGAGGGTGAGGAAGGTTTCACCGACCGCCTCCGAGAGCGTCGGGTGGGCGTGGATGTGGCGGGCGACGTCGGAGGGCTCGGCGTCCCAGCCGACGATCAGCTGGCTCTCGGCGATCATCTCGGAGACGTTCGGTCCCACGAGGTGGACGCCGAGGACCTGCCCGCCGCGCGCGGCGACGACCTTCACCAGGCCGCCCTGACCGTGCACCATGCCCTTGGCCACCGCGGTCAGGGGCATGGTGTTGACCACGACGTCGTGGCCGCGGCCCCGCGCCTCGGCCTCGCTCAGACCGACCGACGCGGTCTGCGGCGAGGAGTACGTGACCCGGGGGACCGCCGCGTAGTCCACGGGCGGCGAGGCGACGCCCGCCAGCGTCTCGGCCACCAGCAGCCCCTCCGCGAACGAGGCGTGGGCCAGGCCGGGCGAGGGCGGCGGCAGGAGGTCACCGACCACATGGAGGCCGGGCACGGCGGTCTCCAGCCGGGACCAGTCGGCGGGCGCGACGAATCCGCGCGCGTCGGTGGCCGTCCCGGCCGCCGCCAGGCCGAGGCCGTCGGTCACGGGTGCGCGGCCCACGGCGACCAGCAGCCGCGCGGCCTCGACGGTGCGCGTCTCGCCGCGCGAGGTGCGGACCTCGGCCCGTACCCCGTCGTCGAGCACGGTCGCGTCCAGCAGCCGCGCGCCCACCTGCACATCGATGCCGCGCTTCTTCAGACCGCGCGCCAGGTGGCGCGAGACGTCGGCGTCCTCGAGCGGTACGAGCCGGTCGGCGGCCTCGACCAGGGTGACCTCGGCGCCCATGGAGCGGTGGAACGAGGCGTACTCCACACCGATCGCCCCACCGCCGAGGACCAGTACGGACCGCGGCAGCCCGGGTGCGAACAGCGCGTCGTCGCTGGTGACGACGCGGTTCCCGTCCGGGGCCGGGCCCGGCAGCGTACGGGGTGCGGACCCGGTCGCCAGGACGATGCCCCGGCGCGCGCCGAACGTACCGGCGACGCCCTCGACCCGTACGCTCCGGGGACCTGTCAACACGGCGCTCCGGCGCACCACTTCCACCCCCGCGTGCGAGAGGTGACCCTCGACGCCCTTGTGGTTGCGGGACACGATGTCGTCCCTGGTGGCCACCAGGGACGGCCAGTCCACGGAATCGAGCGTCGCCCTCACGCCCCACCGCTCCCGCGCCTCGGTGATGCCGTCGACGAGTTCGGCGGCGTGCAGCATCGCCTTGCTGGGGATGCAGCCGCGGTGCAGGCAGGTGCCGCCCACCTTGTCCCGTTCCATCAGGACGACTTCGAGGCCGAGGGACGCGGCGCGCAGAGCGGTGCTGTAGCCGCCGGTCCCGCCGCCGATCACGATCACATCTGTTTCATGATTCTCCGTCATGGGACCACCCTGCGACCGCTCTTGCCATGAGTCCAAGGCAATGTTTCTCTGAAAGCCATGCACATCCTTCATGGGAGGAACGCCGGGTGAGCCTGCGGCAGATGGAGTACTTCGTGACGGTCGTCGAGGAGGAGTCCTTCACCCGGGCCGCCGAACTCCTGCACGTCACGCAGCCGGCCCTCTCGCACCAGATCAAGGCCCTGGAGAAGTCAGTCGGCGGCGCGCTGCTGGAACGCATGGCGCGCGGTGTACGTCTGACCGCGATGGGCCGCGCCTTCCTGCCGCACGCCGAACTCGCGGTGCGCAGCGCCGTCCAGGCCCGGCGCGCCGCCAGGGCCGCCGCCGGGGCCGAGGGCGGCGAGCTGCACATCGCCACCCTCCACTCCGTGGCCGTCGGCATCCTGCCCGACGTCTTCGCCCGCTGGCGGCGCGCACACCCGGACGTCGCCCTGGTCCTGCGCGAGTACGCGACGACCGAGGAGCTGGAGGAGCAGCTGGAGCGGGGCGTCGCCGACCTCGCGGTGGGCCCGGCCCCGCCGCCCCGGTGGCAGGGCCCCGTGGTGCCGGTCGGCGAGGAGGAGATCGTACTGGTCGTCGCCTTCGACGACCGCCTCGCGGGACGTACGTCGGTACGCCTGGCGGAACTGGCCGACCGCACCTGGGTGCGGTGCGCGATGGAGGCGGTGGTCGACGGGCAGCGGTTCCTGGACTGGGCCTGCGCGGAAGCGGGCTTCGTGCCGCGCACGGCGGTCCGCACGGAGCACACCTCGACGGCGGTCCGCATGGCCGCGGCCGGTGTCGGCGTCGCCACGGCGCCCTCGCACGTCGTGCGGGGCGCCGTGGGCGAGGACTGCGTCGTCCTTCCGGCCGACCCGCCCTGGCGGCGCGCTCTGACGGTCTTCTCCCGCGTCGAGCTCACGGGAGCGGCGGCGGCGTTCGCCGGTCTGCTCTGCGCATCGTGGCCGTACGGGAAGCCCCTGGCTCCACCGGGGCAGGCGTGCCCCCAGTCGCCGGAAGGGCTCACACCGAGCCCCTCCGGCGACTGAGGAGCGGGTCCGGGGCAGCGCCCCGGGTCCGGGAAGGGCGGGCCGGGGAGAAGCCCCGCCGGGCACGCCCGTTCCTACGGTTCCTCCCGCCCCGCGCGGGTCAGCAGCGACACCGGACGCGTCGCGAACAGCTCCGCCACCCGCACCGTTCCCGAGAACCCCCGCCCCGTCGGCTCCAGCACATCCGCCCACCGGCCCTCCGGCAGCACCAGCTCCGTGTCCCGCCAGCCGCCCGCCTCCGCGAGCCGCAACGACAGCCGTGTGACGGCCGTGACGGTCTCGCCCGAACGGCAGAACGCCACGCAGTGGCCGGCCGCCGGGCCCACGGCCGTGAGCGGTGTGTACGTACCCGACTCGCCGAAGACCTCGGGGCGCCCGCTCCGCAGCCCCAGCGCGGCCACCGTGACGGCGTACTTCTCCGCGGACAGGCCGGACAGGCCGTCGCCGTCCGCGGCGAGGGGCGTGAAGTCGACAGGGCGCCGGTTGTCCGGGTCCACCAGGGCGCGGAACTCCCGCTCCGTGCCCTGGTAGAGATCCGGCACCCCCGGCATCGTCAGATGCAGCAGGGCGGCCCCGAGCACATTGGCCCGTACGTACGGACCGAGCTCCCGCGCGAACTCCGCCACCGTCTCGAACGGCGGCCCCGCGGGGCCCGCCGCCACGAAGTCGGCCACCGCCTGCTCGTACGCCGCGTCCTGCTCGGTCCAGCTGGTGTGCAGCCCCGCCTCCCGTACGGACTTCAGCAGCGCGGCCGTCAGCCGCTCCCCGTCGGGCTCCCCGAAGCCCAGGGCCGTCTGCCACGCCGTCCACGCCAGATGCGGGTCGGGGGCGAGGACCCCGGCCCCGGACAACTGCTCCAGCAGCCGGGACCACCGCTGCGGGCACTCGGAGAGCACCGCGATCCGGGCCCGCACGTCCGCGCTGCGCTTCGTGTCGTGCGTGGACAGCACGGTGCCGGTCGCCGGCCAGTCGCGCGCCAGGCGCGTGCAGAAGGCGTGGAAGTCCTCCGGGCTCACTCCGGGCGCCCCCGGGTCGCCGCCCACCTCGTTCGCCGAGATCAGCGGCGTGTACCGGTAGAAGGCCGTGTCCTCCACCGACTTGGCGCGCAGCGCCGAAGCCGTCTGCGCGAACCGCGCGCAGAACGCGGCGCGGTCCGGCCCCCCGCCCAGCTTCCCCAGCGCCAGATCGCGCACCAGGTCGACGGCCGCCGCCTCCTCCTGCACCGCGAACGCCGCTTTCGCCTGCCGCACCGCCTCCACCGGAACAGCGGCCTCGGCGCTGTCGGGACAGGGCCCGCCCGCCGTCACGTAAGGGCGGTACACGGGAACGCGCACCAGCAGTTCCCGTACGGCTGTGCGCAGCGCCCAGGGAGCGTAGTCGCGCAGGGCGGGATCGGCGGCGCAGATCCGCTCGGCCGTACGGACGAGGAAACGGGTCTCGGCGGCCAGCTCATGCGTGAGCACCTTGTACGCCGACCGTCGTACGGTCGCTTCCCAGGAGCCGCCGCGGTCTTCGGGGGGGCTCGCGAAATCACGGTAGTGACCGGTCAGCTCGCCGGTGCCGGCCGGATCGGTGAACAGACCGTCGATCCGGTGCAGCGCGTCGTACCCCGTCGTTCCCGCGACCGGCCACGTGGCGGGCAGCCGCTCGGGACCGGTCAGGATCTTCTCCACGACCGTCCAGCGGCCCTCGACCGCATCACCGAGGCGCCGCAGGTACGTCTCGGGATCGGCGAGCCCGTCCGGATGGTCGATCCGCAGCCCCTCCACCACCCCGTCCCGTACCAGCTCCAGGATCTTCGCGTGCGAGGCGGCGAACACCTCGGGGTCCTCCACCCGGACACCGATCAGCTCCGAGATGGTGAAGAAGCGCCGGTAGTTCAGCTCGGTCCGCGCCAGCCGCCACCAGGAGAGCCGGTACCACTGGGCGTCCAGCAGCTCGGGCAGCGGCAGCCCCGCGGTGCCCTCGCGCAGCGGCAACGCGTGCTCGTAGTAGCGCAGGGTCTCGCCGTCGACCGTCAGCCCCTCCAGCTCGTCGCCGATCCGGTGCGCCAGTACGGGCAGGAGGACCTTGCCCCCGCCCGCCTCCCAGTCGATGTCGAACCACCGGGCGTACGGCGAAGCGGGCCCCTCTCTGAGCACCTCCCACAGCGGCCTGTTCAGGCTCTCCGGAGCCGGTACGGCCATGTGGTTCGGCACGATGTCCAGGACCAGCCCCAGACCATGCGCGCGGGCCGTGCGGGACAGCGCGCGCAGGCCCTGTTCGCCGCCGAGCTCGTCCCGCACGCGCGCGTGGTCGACGACGTCGTACCCGTGCTGGGAGCCCGGCACGGCTTCGAGCACGGGGGACAGATGCAGGTGTGAGACCCCGAGTGCGGCCAGATGGGGCACCGCCTTCTCGGCGGCCGAGAAGGGGAAGTCGGAATGGAGCTGCAGACGATAGGTGGCGGTGGGCGTCATGCGAACGTACGTACCCGCATTGGGGGCTTCTGTGTCATCGGCCCATGCGTCCGTGTGATGACCCGGTATTACGTTCGTCCGATGCCGGGAACCTTTCGCACGTATCGCAAGGTCGTCGCCCTCACCGGACCCGTGCTGCTCGCCGTGTCGTTCCTCGGCAGGCTGCCGACCGCGATGTGCCAGCTCGGCAGCCTGCTGCTGGTCGCCGAGACCAGCGGCAGCCTCGCCACGGCGGGCCTGGTCGGCGGCGCGCTCGCGGCAGGGCAGACGGCCGGCGGGCCCCTGCTGGGCCGGGTGGCGGACCGTCACGGACAGCGCACCGTCGTTCTGGCCGCCGCCCTCGTCAACGCGGTCGCCGTCGCCGCTCTCGTGGTCGCCGCCCTCGGGCACGCCGGCACGCTCCCGCTCGCGCTCGTCGGCGCGCTCGCCGGAGCGAGCGTTCCCCAGGTCGGCCCGATGGCGCGTACGCGGTCGGTCGCGCTCGCCCGCAGGAGCGGTGCCGACGAACCGCTCATCGGCGCCGTCCTGTCGTTCGAGGGAACACTCGACGAGGTGTCTTTCGTCCTCGGGCCCGCCCTGGTCGGTCTCGCGGCGGCTCTCGCGCACCCCGCCGCCGCGCTGCTCGCGGCCGCGGCACTCCTCACCGTCTGTGGTACCTGGTTCGCACTGCATCCGACGGCGTCCCGGGTACGTCCCGCGTCCCGGCAGGCATCCACCGTACGTACGAGCCTGCCCGGCGCGGTGTACGCGCTGCGCACCGCGATGGTGCTCCAGGGCGCCATGTTCGGCGCGTCCCAGGCGGGCATCACCGCGCTCACCGAGCGGCTCGGCCGGCCGGAGCAGGCCGGGCTCGTCTACGCGGCCATGGGCGTCATGAGCGCGGCCGCGGGGCTCGCCATGGCGGCGGTACCGGCCAGGATCACCCTGACGGCCCGCCGGCGCGCCGCGACGGCCGCCCTGACCGTGCTCTCCGTCCCGCTGCTGTGCGTGGAGTCCCTGGGGGCGCTGTACGCCGTCGTCGTGGTCCTCGGCGTCGCGTACGCCCCGCACCTGATCACGGTCTTCGGGCTGACCGAACGGATCGTTCCCGGGAGCAGGCTGGCGGAGGCCATGGCCTTCCTGACGAGCGCCACAGTCGGCGGCCAGGCTCTGGCCCTGGCCCTCTCGGGGCGCCTCGCGGAGGGCGGCGGGGCGCCCGCGGCCTTCGCCGTCGCGGTGGTGGCGGCCACGCTCTGCGCCGTACTGGCGTGGACCGCCCGCACCACCCCCGCGGCGACCGCGAACACGGCCGGGACCGCTAAGCCGGACGCTGCAGCACCACCAGACTCCGCCCGATCAGCGTGACCCGTTCACCCGCCCCCACCTTGGAACCGCTCCCCGGCGGCACTCCGTCCGGCCGGGCCGTGTCGACCACCACCTGCCACTGCTTTCCGTGGTTCACCGGAACGGCGAACTCCAGCTCCTCGGCGCTCGCGTTGAACATCAGCAGGAAGGAGTCGTCCGAGATCCGCTCACCGCGCGGCCCCGGCTCCGAGATGGCGTGGCCGTTCAGGAAGACCGTCAGCGCCTTGGCGTGCGCCGCCTGCCAGTCCCGCTGGGCCATCTCCTTGCCGTCCGGCGTGAACCACGCGATGTCCGACAGGTCGTCGTGCGTGCCCTCCACCGGCCGTCCGTGGAAGAAGCGCCTGCGCCGGAAGACCGGATGGTCCCGGCGCAGCCACACCATCGCGCGCGTGAAGGTGTGGAGCGTGCCCTCCTCGTCGCCCTTCTCCGGCCAGTGGACCCACGACAGCTCGTTGTCCTGGCAGTAGGCGTTGTTGTTGCCGCCCTGGGTCCGCGCGAACTCGTCGCCGTGCGACAGCATCGGCACGCCCTGCGACAGCATCAGCGTCGCGATGAAGTTGCGCATCTGGCGGGCGCGCAGTTCGAGGATCTCGGGATCGTCCGTCTCGCCCTCCGCCCCGCAGTTCCAGGACCGGTTGTGGCTCTCGCCGTCCCGGTTGCCCTCGCCGTTGGCCTCGTTGTGCTTGTCGTTGTACGAGACCAGGTCGGCCAGCGTGAAACCGTCGTGGCAGGTGGTGAAGTTGATCGACGCGAGCGGCCGGCGGCCGTCGTCCTGGTACAGGTCGGACGAGCCCGTCAGCCGCCCCGCGAACTCCGCGATCGTCCGTGGCTCACCCCGCCACAGGTCCCGCACGGTGTCCCGGTACTTCCCGTTCCACTCGGTCCACAGCGGCGGGAAGTTCCCCACCTGGTAGCCGCCCTCGCCCACGTCCCACGGCTCGGCGATCAGCTTCACCTGGCTGACCACCGGGTCCTGCTGCACCAGGTCGAAGAAGGACGACAGCCGGTCCACCTCGTGGAACTGCCTGGCCAGCGTCGCCGCCAGGTCGAAGCGGAAGCCGTCGACATGCATCTCCGTCACCCAGTACCGCAGCGAATCCATGATCAGCTGGAGTACGTGCGGCGAGCGCATGAGGAGGGAGTTCCCCGTGCCCGTCGTGTCCATGTAGTACCGGGGATCGTCGGCGAGACGGTAGTACGAGGCGTTGTCCAGGCCGCGGAAGGAGAGCGTGGGGCCCAGGTGGTTGCCCTCCGCCGTGTGGTTGTAGACGACGTCGAGGATGACCTCGATGCCCGCCCGGTGCAGCGCCCGTACGGCGGACTTGAACTCCAGGACCTGCTGGCCCCGGTCGCCCCACGAGGCGTACGCGTTGTGCGGGGCGAAGAAACCGATGGTGTTGTAGCCCCAGTAGTTGCTCAGATTCGCGTCGGCCAGCCGGTGGTCGTTGACGAACTGGTGCACCGGCATCAACTCGAGCGCGGTGACGCCCAGTTCCGTCAGGTGCGAGATGATCGACGGATGCGCCAGCGCCGCGTACGTGCCCCGGAGTTCCTCGGGGAGGTCCGGGTGCATCATCGTGAGGCCCTTCACATGGGCCTCGTAGAGGATCGTGCGGTGGTAGTCCGTGCGCGGCGGGCGGTCGTCACCCCAGTCGAAGTACGGGTTGACCACCACCGAGGCCATCGTGTGCGGCGCCGAGTCCAGGTCGTTGCGCGAGTCCGGCTTCCCGAAGTGGTAGCCGTACACCGCCTCGCCCCAGTCGATCTCCCCGCTGATGGCCCGCGCGTACGGGTCCAGCAACAGCTTGGCGGAGTTGCACCGCTTGCCCTCCTGCGGAGCGTACGGACCGTGGACCCGGTAGCCGTAGCGCTGGCCCGGCATGATGCCGGGCAGGAAGGCATGGCGTACGAACGCGTCGGACTCGCGCAGTTCCACTGCCGTCTCCGAACCGTCGTCGTGCAGCAAGCACAACTCGATCCGGTCGGCGGCCTCCGAATAGACAGCGAAATTGGTCCCGGCGCCGTCGTACGTGGCGCCGAGTGGGTAAGCCTCTCCCGGCCAGACCTGCATGCGATCGACTCTTCCACTTCTGATCCGGGTGCTGCGGGGTACTTCGCACAAGATCTTCCCCGAAAGTGGGGCAACCACCTAGGACTTCGGACCGTCCTACCGGGTGACCACGCATACCCGGTATGTCAGTTGCTGTCGCGTGTGACGCGCGGGTGACGGGGGATCGGGGCAGAAGCAGGGGGGCAATGTGAACGGAACAGTGCGCCGTCACCTGGGAAAGGTGCTGGCGGGGGCCGCGATCGCGGTGACCGGGACCGCGCTGATGATCGGGGTGACCCTGCCGGATCCGGCGGGCGCCGACGACACGCAGCGTGGACCGGCGGGGACCGCGGCAGCCACGGGGCCGGCCCCGGACGGGCGGAGCGCCCAGGGAGACCGCGCCGCGCAGGAGGACGGGAACGCCCAGGACGGCGGGACCGCCGCGGGGCGGGCTCCGGAGCCCGGGGTCGTCGAGGACGCCCCGGCGGAGGACGAGCGGGGCATCGGCAGGGACCCGCTGACGGACGACGAGCTGGAGCGGGTGGAGAAGCTCGCGCTGTCCCCGGCGCGGTTCGCCGCCGGCCGGGACGTCGAGGGGGACCGGGGGCTCCAGCACCTCACCACGAACCTGAGCGAGATGCAGCCGTCCGAGGTCGACGACGCCGCGCCGCCGCGCCGCGCGGAGGTCTCGTACTACGACTACAGGAGCGACGAACTGGTGACGAGGACCGTCGACCTCGCCACCGGCAAGGTCGAGCGGACCAGTGTCCTCAAGGGCGTACAGCCGTCGCCCACCCCCCGGGAGAACCGTGAGGCCACGGAGCTGATCCTGGCGAGCCCGCTCGGCGAGGGCCTGAAGAAGGACTATCAGGACGCCATGGGCAAGCCGCTCACCTCGGTGGACCAGCTGTGGGTGAACGGCGGGATCTACCGGGCCGACCGCGAGGAGCGGGTGCCCCGGGCGCTCGCGAAGTGCGGAGCGCACCGGTGCGTCCGCGTCACGTCCAAGGTCAAGAACGGACCGTGGATAGACACCCGCGATCTCGTCGTCGACCTGAGCGCGAGGACTGTCGGCCGCATCGGCTGACGCTCTCGCCCGTCTCATCCTCTTCAGCCCCTTCCCGCACTTCCGTACGAGGGAGTCCATCCTCATGCACGTCAACAGAACTTCTGGTGCCCGCAAGCGGGCCGCGGCAATCATCGCCGTCACCGCCCTGATGGGCGGCCTCGCGGCCGCGGGCGGATCCGCCGCCACCGCGGCCCCCGCCGCCGCGCCCGAGACCGCGCCCCGGGCGCCGGCGCCGGCGCCGGCCGACTGCAGCGCGACGTACCGCATCGAGCAGAAGCTCGACGGCGGCACCACCTGGCGCATGTGCTGGAACTACGACAGTGACGCCGGCCTGGTCCTGGAGAAGGTCTCGTACCAGCCCAAGGGCGAGCCCAAGCCGATCCGCGTCCTGACGAGCGGCAAGCTCGCACAGGTCCACGTGCCGTACGACAACGGCCGGGAGGAGTACGACGACCTCACCGGCTACGGCTTCGGCTGGGGACTCCAGAACCTGAAGCCGACCGAGTGCCCCGGCGGCACCATCAGGACGGTCCGGGTCCGCGACGTGGGCAACGTCAAGGGCCTGTGCACGACCACGCGTGCGCGCGGGCACGCGTACCGCCTCGCCAGCGACGAGGGGACCAAGGTCTGGCAGGCCCAGGGCAAGGACCTGCTCGTCTACACCGTCAACAAGGTGTCCTGGTACGAGTACATCACCGAGTGGCGCTTCTCCTCCGACGGCACCATCTCCGCCAACGTCGGCGCCACCGGCAGCCTTTCGCCGGGCGACTACGACGCCACCGACGGCCGGGGCTGGCCGATCGGCAAGGGCGCGCGCGACTACGCCACCAGCCACAGCCACAACGTCTTCTGGCGGCTGAACTTCGGTCTCGACGGCAGCTCCAAGAACCGGATCGAGCAGTACGACTCGAAGGTCACCCCGCCGCGGGGCAACGGCAAGCCGACCACCAGGACCACCCGTACCCCCATAACCAAGGAGCTCGCGGGCGACGCCAAGAGCATGCGGTGGTGGCGGGTCGTCAGCGCGACCGGCAAGAACAAGGACGGGCACCCGCGCTCGTACGAGATCGTGCCCGGCGCCTCGAACAAGCATCCGGGGCGCAGCTTCACCCAGCACGACCTGTACTTCACCGACTACCGCAAGTGTGAACAGTTCGCGAGCAACAACATCCGCGACTGCGGCGGCGCGAACGCGCCGGACAGCGTCGACGAGTGGGTGAACGGCGAAACCCTCAAGAACCCGATCACCTGGGTCAACATCGGGTTCCACCATGTCGCCCGGGACGAGGACCAGCAGCCCATGCCGGTCCACTGGCAGGGTTTCCAGCTCGCGCCCAGGGACGTAACCGCTATGAATCCGCTCACTCCGGCCGATCTTGCCGGGCAGAACGGACGGTACGAGCAAGGCAGTTGAGAAAGGAGCCTGTGGATCCGGCTGCACCGCCTTCCGCTCCGGAGTACCCTTCCTTGATCGTTGGAGACGGGGCTTGCAGAAGCTGAAGGCGGTGCGTGGGTGAGCTCGGGAGGGCTGGAACTGCCCCCCGGTGACGCAGGTCACGAGGGGGGTTCCACAGGCGTCCCGCCCGGGGCGGTCTCGCTCGCGCGGCCGATGGAGATCGGAGCGGAGCTGGACTGGGGCGCGGACGCCTGGAGCGAGGTGCGCACGCGCGCCCAGCGGGCGGGGCGGGCCTACATCTGGCTCAACCTGGTGGAGCAGCGGCTGCGCGCCGTCGTCGCCGCCGTGCTCCGGCCCATCTACGAGCCGGTGCACGGCGAGGACGACTGGGTGGTCGCGGCCGCGGGGCCGGCGGGCCAGGAGTGGGTGCAGCGCGCCGTCGCGGTACGGGAGGTGTCCCGCAGGAAGGGCTACCTGCTCGACCCGGCCGACGACAACGTCATCAGCTTCCTCACGCTGCCGCAGCTGCGCGAGCTCATGGTCCAGCACTGGCCGTGCTTCGAGCCGTACTTCGACGACCGGCGCGACGTCGAGCTGGCCCTGGACGAGCTGGAGGTCACCCGCAACGTCGTCTCACGCAACCGGGCGCTGTCCGAGGCGGTCCTCGCCCAGGCGGAACGGGCGTCCGCGCGGCTCCTGGAGATCCTGGGCAGCGGGGCCGGCGTGCCGTCGTCGGACCGGCTCAGGGTCGACGCGGTCGAGGACCTGGTGGGGGACCGGTACGCCGACGTGGTCAGCGTCCACCCGGACCGGGTGCGCCTCCAGCGCCAGCTGCCCGCCGAGGACCTCTTCGGCGGCGCGCGGCGTCTTGACGCGATCGGCATAGGTCTGAACCTCCTCGTCCAGAACTTCTCCGGCCGGCGGCTGGTGCGGCTGGCCGAATCGGGCTGCCGCATACGGCTGCTCTTCCTCAACCCGGCGAGCAGCGCGGTCAAGCGGCGCGAGCGGGAACTCGGTCTGAAGAAGGGCGAGCTGAGCCGTTCGGTGGAGATGAACATCCTCCACATGCGGCGGGTGCGCTCGAAGCTGCGCGACCCGGGGGCGTTCGAGATCCAGGTCTTCGACGAGACGCCCCGTTTCACGGCGTACCTGGTGGACGGGGACGGTTCGGACGGGCTCGCCGTCGTCCAGACGTACCTGCGCAGGGCGCGCGGCATGGAGGCGCCGGTCCTGGTGCTGCGGGGCGGCGGGCGCGGTGTGGTCAGGCACGGGCAGGACGGCCACGACACCGAGCACGGTCTTTTCGAGACGTACCGGGAAGAATTCGAAGCGGTGTGGGCGGACTCCCGACCGGTCTCCTGAGGGCGTTGTCAGTGGTGCGTGCGAGGGTGGTTTTCACCGGGGGAGCATCCGGGAGCATCACGAAGGAGGTCCCAGGATGGGATGGCACGGGGAACCACTGGTCGGGTTCGACCTGGAGACGACCGGCACGGAGCCGCTGGAGTCCCGGATCGTCACGGCTTCGGTCGTCGGTGTGCAGGGCGGCACCGTGGTCCGCCGGCGTGACTGGCTGGCCGACCCGGGCGTCCGCATCCCGGACCAGGCGTCGGCGATCCACGGCATCAGCAGCGAGCGGGCCGGGGCGGAGGGCAGGCCGGCCCGCGAGGTGGCCGACGAGATCGCCGGAACGCTCACCGGCTACTGGGCGCAGGGCGTTCCCATCGTCGCCTACAACGCGGCGTTCGACCTGACGCTGCTCGCGGCGGAGCTGCACCGGTACGGGCTGCCGTCGCTGAGCGAGCGGCTCGGCGGCGCCGGCATCGGCCCCGTCATCGACCCGTACACGATCGACCGCGCCGTCGACCGCTACCGCAGGGGCAAGCGGACGCTGGAAGCGGTCTGCGCCGAGTACGGCGTGGCCCTGGACGGTGCCCACGAAGCCTCGGCGGACGCCCTCGCGGCGGTCGGAGTCGCCCGCGCGATAGCCGAGCGCCACCCCTCGGTCGCGGCGCTCACCCCCGCCGACCTGCACGACAAGCAGATCCAGTGGTACGCCGACTGGGCGGCCTCCTTCCAGGAGTTCCTCCGCAGGAAGGGCACCCCGGACGCGGTCATCGACCCGCGCTGGCCCCTGCGCGAGGTGGTGCCGGCCGGGCGCTGAGCCCGGGCGGGCGCGGGGCCGGTCAGAAGGGGTACCAGCGGACCTCGGGGTCGCCGTCGCGCAGGGACGCCACCCGTCGGCGGAACTCGGCCAGGGCCGCCGGGCTGGACGGAGCGTGCTGCGCCACCCAGGCGCAGCTGGCCGTCTCGCGGGCCCCGCGCAGCACCGCGCAGCCGGACCATTCGCGTACGTCCCAGCCGTACGCCGCGGTGAAGGCGTCGTACGCCTCGGGCGCCAGGCCGTAGCGGTCGCGCGAGAGGGCCATGACCACCAGGTCGTGCTCGCGGAAGTCGGCGGCGAAGGTCTCCAGGTCGACCAGGACCGGCCCGTCGGGGCCGGCATGGACGTTGCGGGGGAGCGCGTCACCGTGGATCGGCCCCTGCGGCAGGTGCGGGACGAGCGCGGCCGACGCCACCGCGAAACCGTCGCGCCGCTCGCGCAGATACGCCGCGTCGGCCGGATCGATCGCGTCGCCCGCGAGCCGCAGCCACCGCTCAACCCCGCCGAGCAGTTCCCGCCGGGGAAGCGGGAACGAGGGGGCGGGCAGGGCGTGGACCAGGCGCAGCAGCTCCGCGAGGTCTTGCGGACCCGCCGGGCGTACGGCCTCGGGCAGCCGGTGCCACACCGTCACCGGGTGGCCGTCCACCACGCGGGGCTTCGGCTCGGCGGCCCGTACGGCGGGAACGCCCGACGAGGCGAGCCAGGACGCGACGGCCAGTTCGCGCTCGGCCCGCGCCAGCAGTTCCGCGTCGCGGCGGCCGACCTTGACCACGAGAGCTCCGGCCGCGAACACCGCGTTCTCGCCCAGTGCCAGCAGTTCCGCTCCGGCGGGGAGTCCGGCGGCGGCCAGCACCTCGCGTGCCCGTGTCTCGTCCATGGGCCCGATTCTCGCATCCGTGCAGGCCGGGTTGACGAACCAACTGCCCGTCAGCACGATGACGGGGGCCGCCGGGGCGACCGGACCAGCACGAGCCGCCCGAAGGAGTCGAATCCGTGACACTGGAGACCGCAAAGGCGCGGTCCGGCAGAGAGCCCGGCAGCGGCAGAGGGCCCGGCAGTGGCAAGAAGTCCAGCAGCGCCGGGAAGTCGAGCAGTGGCGCCTGGTTCCTGGTGCTGCCCGCGCTCATCCCGATCCTGATCCTGAGCGTCGGCCCGCTGCTCTACGGCATCGCGCTCGCCTTCACCGACTCCCAGTCGGGCCGTACCACGCCCACCCAGTGGATCGGACTGCTGAACTTCCAGGACCTGCTGCACGACACCCTGTTCTGGGAATCGTTCCGGATCGGCCTGCTCTGGGCGGTCGGGGTTACCGTGCCGCAGTTCCTGCTGGCGCTCGGTCTCGCCCTCCTGCTCAACCAGAACCTCCGCTTCCGCTGGCTGGCCAGGGCGCTCGCGATCATTCCCTGGGCGATGCCCGAAGTGGTCGTCGGCATCATGTGGCGCCTCGTCTACAACCCGGACGCCGGGATCCTGAACGAGACCGTCCGCGATCTGGGCCTGGGCGACGGCCGCGACTGGCTGACGGGCCTCGCCACCGCCCTCCCCGCCGTGATCCTCGTCGGCATCTGGGCGGGCATGCCCCAGACCACGGTCGCCCTCCTCGCCGGCCTCCAGAACACGCCGCACGAGCTGCACGAGGCCGCCGCCCTCGACGGCGCCGGCGCCTGGCGCCGTTTCCGTACCGTCACCTGGCCGGCCGTCAAACCGGTCGCCCTCGCCATCACCGCTCTCAATTTCATCTGGAACTTCAACTCCTTCGCCCTGGTGTACGTCCTGACGAACGGCGGTCCCGGGGGCCGCACCCGCCTTCCCATGCTCTTCGCGTACGAACAGGCATTCCGCTACGGGCAGTTCGGTTACGCCGCCGCCATGGGCTGCGTCATGGTCGCGGCGATCTCGGTGATGCTCGCCTTCTACCTCGTGGGCCGCCTGAAGGGGGGCGAGGACCAGTGACGCTCCGCACCAGCCGGTCCGCGCGCACCGGCCAGTACCTCGCGCTCCTGGCCTACCTGGTCTTTCTCGCCTTCCCCTTCCTCTGGCTGATCTCGACGGCGTTCAAGCCGCCGCGCGAGCTCGGTTCCCTGCATCCCACCTGGATCCCCGAGAACCCGACCCTCGGCAACTTCCGTCAGGCCTTCGACGAGCAGCCCCTGCTGGAAGCCGCGCTCAACAGCCTGACCGCCGCCCTCTCGGCGGCCCTGATCGCGGTCGTCATCGCGACCCCGATGGCCTACGTCATGGCCCGCCACCGCAACAAGCTCTCCGCCGCCGCCACCGGCTGGGTCGTGGTCAGCCAGGCGTTCCCCTTCGTCCTGGTGATCATCCCGCTCTTCCTGATCCTCAAGAACCTCCACCTGATCAACTCCCTGGCGGGCCTGATCATGGTGTACGTCGTGTGGTCGCTGCCCTTCGCGCTGTGGATGCTGGTCGGCTACGTCAGGGCCGTACCGCAGGAACTGGAGGAGGCCGCCGCGGTCGACGGAGCGAGCCGGCTCCGCACGCTCGTCTCGGTCACCGCCCCGCTGCTGGCCCCCGGCATCGTCGCCACCGCGCTGTTCGCGTTCATCACCGCATGGAACGAGTTCTTCTTCGCGCTCGTCCTGCTCAAGACTCCGGAGAAGCAGACGTTGCCGGTCGTGCTCACCCACTTCCTCGGCGCCGAGGGCGTGGCCGACCTCGGCCCGCTCGCCGCCGCCGCGTTCCTCGCGACCCTCCCCTCCCTCGTCGTCTTCGCCCTCATCCAGAAACGGATCACGGGCGGCATGACGGCCGGGGCGGTGAAGGCCTGATGCGCATCGCCCGGCTCACGAAGCTCGCGGCCGCAGCCACCGCGCTCGCGTCGCTGCTCCTCACCGGCTGCTCGGACGGCGGCGGCGACCGGGGCACCGGTGGGAAGGTCACCCTCCGCTTCCAGTCGCTGGCCTGGCAGAAGGAGTCCGTCGACGCCAACAAGGAACTCGTCGACGAGTGGAACGCCGCGCACCCCGACGTGCGGGTCGAGTACGTCCAGGGCAGCTGGGACAGCGTCCACGACCAGCTGCTGACGTCCTTCGAGGGCGGCGAGGCCCCGGACATCATCCACGACGCCTCCGACGACCTCGCCGACTTCGCGTACGGCGGCTATCTCGCCGACCTGAGCGAGCTGCTGCCCGCCCGGCTCAAGCACGACATCCCGCGGCGCAGCTGGCGGACGACGACCTTCGGCAAGGGCGTCTACGGCGTGCCGTTCCTCCAGGAGCCGAGGGTCCTGATCGCCAACGAGGAGATCCTCAGGGCGTCGGGGGTGCGCATCCCCACCCCCGAGAAGCCGTGGAGCTGGCCGGAGTTCCGGCGGATCACCAAAGAACTGAGCACCGGCGACGGCAAGAGGTTCGGTGTCGCCTGGCCCCTCAAGGACCCGGTGTCCGCCACCCTCAACCTGGGGCTGTCGGCGGGCGGACAGCTCTTCCACCGCGACACCGACGGCAAGGTGCGGGTGCGCTTCACCGAGGGCGACGCCGTGGTCCCCCGCACCATCCACGACCAGGTCAACGCCGACAGGAGCGCATCGGCGGCCACCCTCGGCATGGGCGGTTCGGACACCCTGCCCGGCTTCTTCGGCGGCAAGTACGCCATGGTGCCGCTCGGCTTCTCCTACCGGCAGCAGATCGTCCAGCAGGCCCCCGAGGGCTTCGAGTGGATGGTGCTCCCGGCCCCGGCGGGAACCGGGGGCCCGGCCCAGGGGGTGAGCCCCCAGACGCTGTCGGTGGCCGAGGACAGCCCGTACAAGAAGGAGGCGGTGGAGTTCATCGACTTCTTCCTCCAGCCGGACAACATGGCGCGTCTCGCCAAGGGCGACTGGATGCTGCCGACCGGAGCCGCTGCGCTGAAGGACCCGGGCCTGCGGGCCGGGAAGGACGGCTGGGCCACCGGCACCGCACTCGCCGAGCACCTGGTCCCGGCCCCGGCGCAGTCCGTGCGCGGCTATCCCGAGTGGAAGGACAAGGTGGCGACACCGGCCTACCAGGAGTTCTACAGCGGGGCGATCGACGCCGAGGAGCTGGAGAAACGCCTGGTCGAGGACGGAAACCTGGTACTCGCCCGCTACCAGCGCTGAAACGCGGCGGCGCGGGCTCCGAGGGCGGGGGAACAGGGAATTCAAGTTGCACGAGACGTTTCGTCTCGCTTAAGGTCCGGGCATGACCTCACGCAAGCCTGCTCACCTCGCCATGTTCTCCATCGCCGCCCCCGGGCACGTGAACCCGAGCATCGAAGTGATCCGGGAGCTCGTGGCCCGGGGACACCGCGTCTCGTACGCGATCCCCGCCTCCTTCGCCGACCGGGTCGCCGCCACCGGCGCCGACCCGGTGGTCTACACCTCGACGCTCCCCACCGAGGACACCCCGGACGCCTGGGGCACGGAGCTGATCGACAACATCGAGCCGTTCCTCGACGACGCCGTCCAGGCACTGCCCCGGCTGGCCGCGGCGTTCGAGGGGGACGAGCCGGACCTCGTCCTCCACGACATCACCTCCTACCCCGCGCGCGTCCTCGCCCACCGCTGGGGCGTGCCCGCCGTGTCGCTCTCCCCGAACCTCGTCGCCTGGGAGGGGTACGAGGAGGAGGTCGCCGAGCCGCTGTTCGGCCCGCTCAAGCAGACCGGGCGCGGCCGGGCGTACTACGCGCGCTTCGGCGCCTGGCTCGACGAGAACGGTCTGAGCGGCGTCGACCCCGACCGCTTCGTGGGCCGTCCGGCCCGCAGCATCGTCCTGATCCCCAAGGTCCTCCAGCCGAACGCGGACCGGGTCGACGAGTCCGTCCACTCCTTCGTCGGCGCCTGCCAGGGCGACCGCACGGACCAGGGCGGCTGGCGGCGCCCGGCCGGCGCGGACAAGGTGCTGCTGGTGTCGCTCGGTTCGACGTTCACCCGGCTGCCCGAGTTCTACCGGGAGTGCGTCAAGGCCTTCGGCGACCTGCCCGGCTGGCATGTGGTGCTCCAGATCGGCAAGTTCGTCGAGGAGTCCGAGCTCGGTGAGGTCCCGGCCAACATCGAGGTGCGCGACTGGGTGCCGCAGCTGGCCGTCCTCGAGCAGGCCGACGCCTTCATCACCCACGCGGGTGCCGGCGGCAGCCAGGAGGGCCTCGCCACCGGTACGCCGATGGTCGCGGTCCCGCAGGCCGTCGACCAGTTCGGCAACGCCGACATGCTCGTCTCGCTCGGTGTCGCCCGCAGGGTCGACACCGAGGACGCCACCGCCGAGGCCCTGCGCGCCGCGGTCCTCGGTCTGCTGGCCGATCCGGAGGTGGCCCGCAGGGCCGAGGACATCCGCGCCGGCATGGAGTCCGAGGGCGGTACCGAGCGGGCGGCGGACCTCATCGAGGCCGAACTGCCCGCGCGGTGAAACCGGCCGGGACGGCCCGGCGGAAGCGGGGCGTCCCGGCCCAACGTCGATTCGCCGCCGTCGTCCACGTCGAAGGCCGCACGCAGCGCGGCGATGACCTCGGGGCGGCGTGATCAGCCCTCATACGGCTCATGAACAGCACCCGGCTGTGACAGTGGCCGTACGGAGAAGAGGGGCGGGGCAGCGGTGGATCACAAGTCTCCTCCGCGTAAAGGGTGTTCGGGCGCCCCTGTCCGACTTGGAGCCCGCTGCCCGTTTTTTTGTTATGAAACGTTGTTGAGTAAGTGACGGGATCATGAAGACCTTGATCTGCGCGCGTCAATCGGTCAGGGTTTCGAGCCAACCCCCGGAGATCTTCCGGTCCGGAGGTAAATCCCCCCACATTTTGACGAGGAGACCCCTCTTCATGGCACTTCACAAGCGTTCCAGCCGGTTGAAGCTCACCGCGGCGATAACCGCCGTGGCGGCCGCGGCCGGTGTGACCGTACTCAGCTCCCCCTTCGCGGGAGCGGCTCCGGCCGCCCAGGGGCATGTGTACGGGGCCGGCGCCGAGGGCGCCGTCGCCGGCAGCTACATCGTGATGCTGGACGAGAAGACCGACAAGCAGGACCTGGCCAAGGAGTACGGCGGCAAGCTCCGGCGCAACTACAGCTCCGCCATCAACGGCTTCTCCGCCAGTGGCCTCTCGGAGACCGAGGCCAAGCGCCTGGCCGCCGACCCGTCCGTCGCCAAGGTCGTCCAGAACAAGAAGTTCACGATCAACGCGACGCAGGACAACCCGCCGTCCTGGGGCATCGACCGCATCGACCAGGCCGGCACCGCCGGTGACGGCAAGTACGCCTACCCGGACAGCGCGGGCGAGGGCGTCACGGCGTACGTCATCGACACCGGTGTCCGGATCACGCACAAGGACTTCGAGGGCCGCGCCGCCCACGGCTTCGACGCCGTGGACAACGACGACTCCGCCGACGACGGCAACGGCCACGGCACGCACGTCGCCGGCACCATCGCCGGCGCCGCGCACGGTGTCGCCAAGAAGGCGAAGATCGTCGCGGTCCGCGTCCTCGACGACCAGGGCTCGGGCACCACCGAGGGCGTCGTCGCCGGCATCGACTGGGTCACCAAGAACCACCAGGGCCCCTCCGTCGCCAACATGAGCCTCGGCGGCGGCGCCGACGAGGCCCTCGACGAGGCGGTGCGCAAGTCCATCGCCTCCGGCGTCACCTACGGTGTCGCGGCGGGCAACGAGTCCAGTGATGCCGGACAGGGCTCCCCGGCCCGCGTGAAGGAGGCCATCACCGTCGCCTCCAGCACCAAGGACGACGCGCAGTCCGGCTTCTCCAACTTCGGTCAGGTCGTGGACATCTACGCGCCCGGCTCGGACATCACCTCCTCCTGGAACGACAGCGACGAGGGCACGAAGACCATCTCCGGTACGTCCATGGCGACCCCGCACGTCGTGGGCGCCGCCGCGCTCTACCTGGCGGGGCACAAGGACGCCACGCCCGAGGCCGTCGCGACGGCGCTGACCGGGGGCGCCACCCTGGACAAGATCAGCAACCCGAGCACCGGCACGCCGAACAAGCTGCTGAAGATCGTCGAGTAGGGACGCGCCCGCGGCACTGAACGGGCGGTCGCCGTGCCCTCCCCCACGGGGCGCGGCGGCCGCCTATCGTTTGGCGCATGACCACGACGTACGCCGCCCTGCTGCGCGGAATCAATGTGAGCGGGCACAAGAAGGTGCCCATGGCCCAGCTCCGGACACTGCTGACCGAACTGGGCCACCGGGATGTCCGTACGTACCTCCAGAGCGGCAACGCCGTCTTCACCACCGACGCCGACGACGCCGGCGTTTCGCTCGCCGCGGACCTGGCGAAGGCCATGGAGACGCACTTCGGGTTCACCGTCGACTGTCTGGTCCGCAGCGGTGCCTACCTGAAGGCCGTCGCCGACGCCTGTCCCTTCCCGGCCGCCGAGTTGGAGGGCAGGCAGCTCCACGTCACCTACTTCTCGCACCGGGTCGGCCCCGAGCGGTTCGCGCCCGTCGACCCGGCGGCGTACCTCCCCGAGGAGTTCCGCCTCGGCGACCGCGCCCTCTACCTCTACGCACCGGACGGGCTGGGCCGCTCCAAGCTCGCCGAGACGCTGGCGAGGCCGGCCCTCCTCAAGGGCGTCACCGCGACCACCCGCAACTGGAACACGGTCGCCAAACTCGTGGAGATGACCCGTGACTGACGACGCGATCGAGGCCGCCATCGAGGGCGAGCTGCGCCTGCTCGACCCGGCCGTCCGCAACACCCCCGAACTCCTTGTCGAGCTGTTCCACCCCGACTTCCACGAGTTCGGGGTGTCGGGCCGCCGCTGGGACCGCGACTCGATCATCGCGGCCCTCACCGACGAGTCCGCCGCGACGACGGCCCGCCCGATCACCACCACCCGGATGCGGGGCGTACGGCTCGCCCCCGACGTGGTCCAGCTGACCTTCGACACCGAGAGCAACGGCCGCCGCGCCCACCGGAGTTCACTGTGGCGCCTGACGGACCGCGGCTGGCTCCTCTACTTCCACCAGGGCACGCCCTACGAAGAGGAGGACGACCCCGACGTCACACCGCCGTCCCCGTGACCCGCTCCGCCCGTGCGGTCCACCGGCCGTCCGTACGGGCGATCCGCACGGGGTGGCCGAAGCGCAGGCTGACCTGATGGGTCGTCAGCACGTCGTCGGCGCGCCCCGCCCCTGCCGCCCGTCCCGAGCATCTCCAGCAGCCGGTCGGCCCGAGCCAGGTCCTCGGCGGCCGGCGAGCGACGCGGGTCCACATGGCCGAGGTACGCCCGGAGCTCCCGCAGGTCCACTCCTCCCCAGCGCCCGCCCGAGCGCCTCCACCGTGCCGCGCGTCGGATGCGAGACGGCGCCGAGCAGGGCGCTCTTGCCCGCGCCGTTCGCACCGAGCAGCGCCCAGTGCTCGGCGCTGCGTACGGTCAGCGGGACCGAGTCCAGCAGCACATTGCCGTCCCGGACCACATCGACGCGGTCCGCCCTGGTCACGACGCTCACAGCTCCGCCATCTCCTCCGCGCTCAGCCGCAGCTCAGCCGCGGCCAGGTTCTCCTCCAGGTGTACGAGCGACCCCGTGCCCGGCGTCGGGCACAGCACCGGCGACCGGTGCAGCAGCCAGGCCAGCGCGAGCTGCCCGCGCCCCTTCAACTCCCCGTTGGCCAGCGGGAACCAGGGCAGAAAGGCGATCCCGCGCGCCTCGCACAGTTCAAGGACGTCCTCGGACGACCGGTCCACCAGGTTGAAGCGGTTCTGCACGGACGCGATGTCCGTCAGTGCCAGCGCCTCCTCCAGCTGCCCGACGGTGACGCAGTCCAGCCCGATGTGCCGGATCTTGCCCGCCGTACGCAGCTCGTCGAGCGCGCCGAGCTGCTCGGCCATCGGTACGTCCGGATCGAACCGGTGCAGCTGGTACAGGTCGATGGTCCCGGTCCGCAGCCGCCGCAGGCTCGCGTCGCACATGGCACGCAGGTCCTCGGGCCGCCCCGCGACGTGCCAGGCGTCGGCGCTCGTACGGACCACGCCGCCCTTCGTCGCGACGACGAGTCCGTCCGGGTAGGGATGGAGCGCCTCGGCGACGAGCTCTTCCGCGAGCCCGGGACCGTAGTTGTCCGCCGTGTCGATGAGCGTGACGCCGCGCTCGGCCGCGCGCCGCAGCACCGCGACCGCGTCCGCACGCTCGCCCCGCGGGCCCCAGTAACCCGGTCCGGTGAGCTGGGCCGTACCGAACCCGAGGCGGCGTACGGGAAGGTCCCCGCCGATGCTGAAGGTGCCGAAGGTGTCCGAGATCATGTGCGGACGCTACTCCGTGCCCCCTGCACACAACGCGCGGGGTGTGGCAGGCTCACGCCCATGCGCTACATCATCATCGGGGCAGGGGCGGTCGGCGGCACCATCGGCGGGCGGTTGGCCGAGGGCGGTCACGAAGTGGTACTCGTCGCACGCGGGGCGCACTACGAGGCCCTGCGCTCCGGGGGCCTGCGCCTGACGACGTCCGAGGGCACCCGGACCCACCGACTGCCCGTGGTCCAAGGGCCGGACGGCCTCGGTCCGCTCCTGCGGGCCGACGACGTACTGATCCTCTCCGTCAAGACCCAGGACAGTACGGCCGCCCTCGACGCGTGGAGCGCGCGCCCGGTGGCCGGCGGCGGCACGGCGGGCGAGGTGCTGCCGCTCGTCTGCGCGCAGAACGGCGTCGAGAGCGAACGCCTCGCGCTGCGCCGCTTCCGCCACGTCTACGGCATGTGCGTCTGGCTGCCCGCCACCCACACCGAGCCCGGTTCCGTCTCCGCCGCCGGCACGCCGGTCTCCGGTGTGCTGCACCTCGGCCGCTACCCGTCGGGCGCCGACGGCACGGCCCGGGGGATCGCCGCCGACCTGGAGAAGTCACGGTTCCTGGCACCGGTCGTGGCGGACGTGATGCGGTGGAAGTACGCCAAGCTGCTGAGCAACCTCGCGAACGCGGTCGAGGCGGTCTCGGGGGTCATCGCGAGCGACGAGGCGAGGGCGCTCCTCCAGCGCGCCCTCGCGGAGGGACGGGCGGCGCTGACAGCCGCGGGCATCGAAGCGGCGTCCCCGGCGGAACAGGCGGCGGCCCGCGACGGCCGGATGACCTTCGAGCCCCTCGACGGGGCGGAGCGCGGGGGCGGATCGTCCTGGCAGAGCCTCAGCCGGGGGACGGGCACGATCGAAGCGGACTACCTGAACGGGGAGATCGTGCTGCTGGGCAGGGCGCACGGCGTGCCGACTCCGGTGAACGAGGCGTTGCAGCGCATCGCCAACACGTTCGCGCGCGAGCGCAGGCCGGCGGGCTCGATGGGGGCCGGGGAACTGACGGCGCTGGTGGACGGGGACTGAGCGGGCGTGTCCTCCGACGCCGGACGGACGCAGCCCGCCCGGCGTCGGAGGACACGCCCGCAGGGCGGGCAGCACACCCCCTACGCGCCGACCGCTGCCAGCCGTCGCACCGGCGCCCGCGCCTCGTCGTAGCGCGCCAGCAGCAGCCGGGCCAGCTCCGGGGACGCGCCCAGGACCTCGCCCAGCACGTCCGCGCCCGACTCCCGCGCGCCACGGACGATCCGGTCCGGCAGGAAGCCGGGGGCGACGACGTACGGGGCGACGGCGACGCGGCGTACCCCGGGCGCGGCCCTCAGCAGCCGGACCGCGTCCTCGGTACGGGGGTAGCCCCCGGCAGATACAGCGGAGGCGAACGCAGGCCGCACGGCGCACCAACCGGTGTGCCGCAGCTCCCGCGCGATTTCAGCGATCACTGCGATCGCCTCCGGGTCCGTGGAGCCCGCCGAGGCCAGGACGAGCCCGGTCGAGCTTCTGTCGCCGGAGGTGAGCCCGGCTTCGTACAGCCGCCGCTCCAGGGCGGTCAGCAGGAGCGGCGAGGGGCCGAGGACCTCCGCCTGGCGGATCCGCAGCCGCGGCAGCCGCGCCGACGCCTCGTGGAGCACGGCGGGGATGTCGGCCTTCGCGTGGAAGGCGCGGGTCAGGAGGAGGGGCAGGGCCACCACGTCCTGTACGCCCTCGGCCGCGAGACGCTCCAGCACCTGCGGTACCGCCGGGGCGTTGAAGTCCAGGAACCCGGTCTCCACGCGCAGCCCCGGCCGCTGCGCCCGCACGCGGGCCACGAGCGCGTGCACGGTCGCGGCGTGCCGCGGGTCGCGGCTGCCGTGGGCTGTGACGAGGAGGACCGGACGACGGAACACGGTGATCAGCCCTTGGTCAGCAGGCCACGGCTGCGCAGCACGCGGCGCTCCAGCGGGGAGAAGAACAGCAGGTCGATGCCGATGCCGACGATCAGGATCAGGATGATGGTCGCCAGCACGCCGGACATGTCGCTGTACGTACGGAAGTTCTCCATCAGCTGTCCCAGACCCGTGCCCAGGTCCGGCGAATTGGCGATCAGCTCGGCGGCCATCAGCGAGCGCCACGAGAACGCCCACCCCTGCTTGAGACCGGCCAGGTACCCCGGCAGCGCGGCGGGCAGCAGGACGTGCCGGATGCCGTTGACGCCGGTGGCCCCGATGGTGCGGCCGGCCCGCAGGTACAGCGGCGGGATCTGGTCGACACCGGCGACCAGGCCGTTGGCGATCGACGGTACGGCGCCCAGCAGCACCACCGCGTAGATCGTCGCGTCGGTCAGCCCGAACCAGATGATCGCGGCGGGCACCCAGGCCACCGAGGGCAGCGACTGGAGGCCGGACAGGATCGGCCCGATCGCCGCCCGTACCACCTTCACCCGCGCCACCAGCAGGCCCAGCGGCGTGCCGATGGCGACGGAGACGGCGAAACCGAGGGCGCCGCGCGAGATGCTGGTCCAGATGTAGCCGAGCAGCGTTCCGTCGAGCCACATCTGCTCGACCGAGTGCCACACGTCCAACGGGCCCGGCAGCACGTAGTCCGGCTTGAGGTCGGAGGCCGCGGCGAGCTGCCACAGGGTGACGACCAGGGTGATGGCCACCAGCGGCGGCACCACCTTGGACAGCAGGATCCGCCCGAGGCCGACGCGCTCGGCGGACTGCTTCGTCTCCAGCGCGTCCAGGCCCGCCTCCAGCCCGGCGAGGTCGTTCTTGGGAGCCGTCTCCCGCGTGCCGGTCGTTTCAGTGCTGGCCATGTCGACGGATCTCCCCCCGCAGTTGTTCGGTGATCTCTACGGACAGGTCGGCGACCGCGGAATCCTCGATCCGGCGCGGCTGCGGGATGCCGACCCGCCACTCGCGCGCGATGCGTCCCGGCCGGGACGACAGCAGCACCACGCGCTCGGCGAGGCGGACGGCCTCGCGGACGTTGTGGGTGACGAAGAGGACCGAGACGCTGGTCTCGGACCAGATGCGGGTGAGCTCCTCGTGCAGGACGTCACGGGTGATGGCGTCCAGCGCCGCGAACGGCTCGTCCATCAGCAGGAGCCTGCTGTCCTGCGCGAGCGCACGGGCCAGCGCGACCCGCTGGCGCATGCCGCCCGACAGCTCGTGCACGCGCTTGCCGTACGCCCCGCCGAGCCGCACCAGCTGGAGCAGCCGCTCGGCCTCGTCGCGGCGTTCGGACTTCGCCATGCCCCGCAGCTTCAGGGCCAGTTCGATGTTCTTCCCCGCGGTCAGCCACGGGAAGAGCGCGTGCTCCTGGAACATCAGGGCGGGCCGGCCGCCCGGCACGTCGATGGTGCCGGCGGACGGGCGGTCGAGCCCCGCGACCAGGTTGAGCAGGGTCGACTTGCCGCAGCCGGAAGCCCCCAGCAGGGTCACGAACTCGCCCGGCGCGACATCGATGCTGATGTCGTCCAGTACGAGCTGCTGCGCGCCGGGCCGGCCGAACGACTTCGACACGTGGTCGATCCGTGCGGCGTACTGCGCCGTGTCTACGGGCGCGGCGGCCTGCTTGACGAGTGTGGTGGCCATGAGCCTCACCTCCTGAGGGCGTTCCGGATACGGAAAGAGACAGACGGGACGGTTACTTGGCGCCGAGTCCGGCGTCCGCGACGGCCGGCCGCTTCTCGGCCTTCAGCACCTTGTTGAGGAGCCTCAGGTCGTAGATGCCGTCGAGCACCGGGTCCTTGAGGAGACCGGCCTTCACCGCGTGGTCGGCCTCTTCCCGCAGCGTCGTCGCGAGCGGGTCGTCGGTCGTCTCGACGTTCCCGAACGCGGGGTCGAGCACCTCGGCGGGCAGTTCCTTGCCGGAGTCGGCCTTGAGCTTCGCGTTGACGGCGGCCTTCGCCTCGTCCGGGTTGGCCTTGATCCACTCGTTGGTCTTCACCGAGCCGCGCAGCACGGCCTCGACGACGTCCGGGTGCTCCTTGAGGAACTTCTGGGAGACGATCACGTTCGTGATGACGAACTCGCCGTCCTTCCAGAGCTTCTTCTCGTCGAGCAGCACCTTGCCGCCGCCCGCGACGAGCTTGGAGGCGGTGGGCTCGGGCACCCATGCGCCGTCCAGCGCGCCGGACTCGAAGGAGGCCGGGATCTCCTTGTTGTCCTGGCGCACGACGCTGACGTCGCCCTTGCCGGTGCTGGGGTCGACCTTCAGCCCCTTGTCCGACAGGTAGTTCAGCAGCGCCACGTCCTGGGTGTTGCCGAGCTGCGGGGTGGCGATGCGCTTGCCCTTGAGGTCGTCCAGGGACTTGATCTTCTCGGGGTTCACGACGAACGAGACGCCGCCGGAGGCCGAACCGGAGACGATCCTCAGGTTCTGCCCCTGGGACTTGGTGAATCCGTTGATCGCGGGGGAGGGGCCGATCCAGCCGATGTCGATGGCGCCGGCGTTGAGGGCCTCGATCTCCGAGGGGCCCGCGTTGAACACCTGCGGCTTGACCTGGGTGCCGCTCAGTTCCTTCTGGAAGAGGCCCTTTTGCAGGCCGACCAGGGCGGTGGCGTGGGTGACGTTCGCGAAGTAGCCGATCCGGACCTCGTCGACGCCGCCGATCTTCTCGCCCTTGGCGACGGGCGCGGTCTTGTCGTCCTTCTCTGCCTGCGAGCCGTAACTGCAGGCGCCCAGCGCGCCGATCAGCAGCGGCAGGGCGGCGGCAGCGGCGAGGCTGCGGCGAAGGGTGGTACGCGCGGCATGCACGGGAGATGTTCCTCTCGGTGGCCCGGAGACACGTCCCTCACCTGTGGCGGGAGGTGTCCGGGAAGTCGGCAGGTCTTCGTCGGTACAGCGGAAAGTGGTGCGGCAGGGCGCGCAGGCAGTGCGCGTACGCTACCGGGCACATCGCGCGACGCCGCCCGTGCCCGCACCGAGGGAACCGCTGCCGACGCGGCCGCCTTCCTTGGCGAACAGTCCGTACATGTCGAGATTCATGATCAGAAGTCCCAGCCCTCGTCGTCGGCCACGGTCTTCGCCGTCTCGGCGGCGAACGAGTCGCCCGCCATGCCGGCCGCCAGCGTCGTACCGTCCGCCGGGTCGATGAGGAGGAAGGACCCGGTGCGGCGCGAGTCGCGGTACGCGTCGAGCGCGAGCGGCTCGGCGGTGCGGACCTTCACCCGGCCGATGTCGTTGGCGACCAGCTGACCCGGGTCCGCGTGCTGGGACAGGTCGTCCAGCGTCAGCCGGGACGGGATCTCCTTGACGATCGCCTTGACCGTGCGCGTGGTGTGCTTGAGCAGCACGCGCTGGCCGACGGTGAGCGGCTGGTCGGCCACGTGGCAGACCGTCGCCTCGACGTCCTGGGTGGTGCGCGGCGCCGAGCCGCTCGGCGCGATCAGGTCGCCGCGCGAGATGTCCAGGTCGTCGGCGAGCGTGACCGTCACCGACTGCGGCGCCCACGCGATGTCGACCGGCTCGCCCAGCGCGTCGATGCCGGTGATCGTCGACGTACGGCCCGACGGGAGGACCGTCACGGCCTCGCCCACGCGCAGCGCGCCGGACGCGATCTGGCCTGCGTAACCCCGGTAGTCGGGGTGCTGGGCGGTCTGCGGGCGGATGACGTACTGGACGGGGAAACGGGCCTTGCAGCCGGCCAGGTCGTGACTGACCGGGACGGTCTCCAGGTGTTCCAGGACGGTGGGGCCGCCGTACCAGTCCATGTGCGCGGACGGCTCCACCACGTTGTCGCCGGCCAGCGCCGAGATCGGGATCGCGGTGATCTCCGGGACGCCGAGGGAAGCGGCGTACGCCGTGAACTCCTCGGCGATCGCGGCGAAGACGGGCTCGGCGTAGTCGACGAGGTCCATCTTGTTGACGGCGAGCACCACGTGCGGGACGCGCAGCAGGGCGGCGACGGCGGC
>NZ_JBSFUB010000055.1:0-46089 GCF_053591575.1 Streptomyces altiplanensis
CGTCCCTGTTCAGCGAGGCGTCGTCCACCCTTGCTGGTGCCGACACATCAACTGTCGCCAGTTCGCATCCGATGCAATTGGCGGCGCTTGGAACATCGGTACAGTGGTTGGCGCTGAGAACGATCATGGTCCGATTGGCGCGAGCGTGCTGACGCGGTTCTCGTACTCGCGACGGGCCTTGCGCTGGGCCGGAACAGCCGGGACGCCCTGGCTGCCGTCGAGCGGCTGGCAGCGGGCGAGGAGCTGACGGTGCACGGCGGGACAGCGGTCACGCGCAGGGTGTAGCCCTGGCCGCGCCCAACGGTTGCTTCCTGGTCGAGCGCGGCCCGCTCGGCGGGCTCCAGGTCGGCCGAGCGGAGGAAGTCGGCGACTTTGCCCGGCATGTCGAGGGTGACCGGCAGTTCCGGGGCAGGGGTGTCTTCCTCGGTGGCGGTGTGGTCGGGCAGGAGGTCGGCGACAGCCGTGCGGATCGCGCTGCGGCTGACGCCGTGGTCGCGGGCGAGGGCGGCGATGGAGTGGCCTTCCAGGTACGCGGTGCGGACGGCGTCGGTCTTGTCAGCCGCCACGGCGAGGCGGCGTCCGCCCTTGTTGCCCTTGGCCTCGGCGGCGCGCAGTCCGTCGTAGATCAGTTCGCGCTGGAGGTCGCGCTGGAGTTCGCCGGCGGCTGCGAGGGCCAGCACCATGAACTTCACGGTGGACGGCAGTTCGCTGGTGCGCGGGTGGCGGGCGATGAGGTCCCTCGCGGAGAGCGCGCCGTCGTGGATGCGCAGTGCCACCTGCTCGCGGTGCAGGACGTCGAGGATGTGTCCGGTGCCGCGGAGGAGGCGGAACATCTCGGAGCTGTGGACGGTGTCGCCCGGCCGCGCGTACGTGAGCAGTTCGTGGAACTCGGGGCGCTGGAGGGGGTGGAGGCGGCTTGAGGTGCCCGGGGCCTCCTCGAAGACGACCGGGTCTCGATGCCGGCCTCGTCCAGGACGAGGTTCTGCCGTGCGGTCGACTGCTGGTCGGTCGAGACCCGCTTGTAGACCAGATTCGCCACCAAGGGGCCCCTTCCGTACGGAGGATCGGGCCCTATCTGTCGTCAAGCCCTGTCAGCAATCACCATCGGATCCGATTGGATTCGGGCCGCCGCGGATCCCCGGACTGCACGGGTTCATTGGACGCGTCGGTTGCCTGTCGGTAAATGATGGCAGGTCCAGGCCGCCACGGCATCGAGGACCGGACGGAGGTCGGGGAACTGGTCCTGTCGGGACAGAGACTGACGACCGATCAGCACCAGGGCCGTTGGGCTTGGACGCTTGCCGGAGCGCGGTGGAGCCAACACGCCACAGCCATCCAGGATGGTGACGCACTGATCCCGCACGAGGTGCCCGCCACCCCACTTGCACCTGCCGAGACCGGTGGGCGTAACGCCGACCGCTGGTGTCCAAAATATGAGACGCCGCATGTGAAATGAAACACGCAGAATCCAACAAATTTCTTCATAAGCGAAGGGTGGTTTCGGGGGTGAACCGGGCCAACCCAACGTGCATTCGACCTGTTGGTCTACGTTCGGTAACCGTACGGTCGCTTGTCTGAGCACCTATCCGTATCAGACGGTGAGCGGGACTCCGCAGGCGCGCGTCCTGGCTTTCCTCTTCCGCCTATATTCCAGACCCGGTGAACGACGGCCTGGTGACACGCGTCAGGGCCTGTGGCATGGAGCCGTCCCTCACGCCCTGTCACTACGTCTGCTGTTGCCGTCCACCACGATGAAAGGAACACTCGTGCAGCTCTTCGCCCGCAGATCCGTGGCTCCGACGATCACGGACACCCCCCAGCGCCATCGGCACCGCCGACGTCGGTTCGGCATGCTGACGGCCGGTCTGGCCGGCATGGCGGCCATTGCCGGGCTCGCCACCTTGCTGTCACCGGACGCCAGTGCCGCGGGGAACCCCTACGAGCGCGGCCCCGTTCCCACCCAGGCGAGCATCGAGGCGGCAAGAGGCCCATACGCCGTCTCGCGCGCCTCGGTCTCCTCGTTCTCCGTCACCGGCTTCGGCGGCGGCACCATTTACTACCCGACCACTACCGACGAGGGCACCTTCGGGGCGGTGGCCATCTCCCCCGGCTACACCGCACGGCAATCCTCGATCGCCTGGCTCGGCCCGCGCCTGGCCTCTCAAGGCTTGGTCGTCTTCACCATCGACACCACCAGCACCTACGACCAGCCGGCCAGCCGCGGACGCCAGTTGCTGGCGGCGCTGGACTACCTGACGCAGCGTAGTAGCGTCCGCGACCGGGTTGACGCCACCCGGCTCGGCGTGATGGGTCACTCGATGGGCGGCGGTGGAACGCTGGAGGCTGCCAAGAGCCGGCCGTCCTTGAAGGCCGCGATCCCGCTGACCGGATGGAACCTCGACAAGACCTGGCCCGAGCTGCGGACTCCGACGCTGGTCATCGGAGCGGACGGCGACACCGTAGCCCCGGTGTCCTCGCACTCGGAGCCGTTTTACCAGAGCATGCCGTCCTCGCTGGACCGGGCCTACCTGGAGCTGAACGGCGCCACGCACTTCACGCCGAATCTCTCCGACACCACCATCGCCAGGTACAGCATCGCCTGGCTCAAGCGGTTCATCGACGACGACACCCGCTACGAGCAGTTCCTGTGCCCACTGCCGCGCCCGAGCCTGACCATCCGGGAGTACCGCGGCAACTGCCCGCACACTTCCTGAAGCCCTGAAGTCACTGCTCGCCCGGCCCCGTTCCGGCTGCGGGGCGGCGCCGCCTTGCCGCCGGGCAGTCGCGCCGGCCCCGCTCCTGGCAGAACCGGATCGGCAACGCCGCCGCGCGCCGCGACGCGCGTGCCCTGTCTAGAGGGCGGCACTGTGACCGCCTGGCTGTGGTGACGATGCCGGACATCGTCCACCGAATGGCCTCCACTCCGGTGCGCACCGCGATGTCCGCCACCGCGCAGGATGCGCACCACCCGACGATGCCCGGCACTCTCGCACGCACTCGGTGCACCGCACCCGATGTTCCGCACCGGTGCACGCATCGTCGACTGCCCCTTGACCAGGTTCGGCCTGGCGCGCGTCGGCCCGCTTGACCAGGTGTGCCGCCCGGCACGTTTCTCCTTGCCGCAGCACGTTCGGGCCGCCGGTCAGGCCGTGGTCAAGGGGGTGTGTGATAGGGGGTCCGCCCGCCGCTGGGGCACATCTGGTGCGGTGCGGTGGATCTGTCGGGCGGTGGTGCGCACCGTGCGCGCCACCGCTCTCCCGGGTGCGTGCTACGCGGTGGTCGGGCGCACCGAGTGCGCACCGGCCGGTGCGGGGTGCGCATCGAGGGCCTGGCCCACGCCGACGGCCTCCAGCTGTCGCAGGACACCGGCGGCGGTTTCACCGCACTCTTCCTCGGTGAGGACCTGCCTGACGAAGCGATGACCGTGTGGGCGGTTCCCTCCGCCGCATTCGACCCGCCTGCGACGCTCAGCCGCCCAGGGTGGTCACGAGGACCTGCCCGACGGTCTCCAGGGCGAAGGAGTCTCGCACGGGTCCGGGTCGATGCCGCACAGGGCGGTGACGGGGACGGTGATCCGCTTGGCGACGTCCACGAGCTGCCGATGCATTCGCGGATCGGCGCTGGCGAACCCGGCGGCTGTTTCGGTGTCGCCGGCCTCCATGGTCCGGAGGTAGCTGAAGGCGCTGAGCACCGCGTCCGGCGTCATCGGGGCGAGCGGCACGGTGGGGTTCTGGAACATGGACGGCTCCTCGCGCGGATCAGGTCCCTGGCGGGGAACTGTCCGAGCATGGTCATGAGGTGGTCATGGTCGATGCGGTCGAATGCCGCCGACAGGTCCACGTCCAGGACCCATAGACGCTTCGGGTTCTTGCCCTTCACCGTCCAGAAGATCGCTGCGATCGCGTCCTGGCAGCTGCGGCCGGGCCGGAAGCCATACGACCTCGGCTCGAAGCGTGCTTCCCACTCAGGTTCCAGGGCGTTCTTCACGCGGGCCTGGAGAGCCCGGTCACGGATGACCGGGATGCCGAGCGGCCGTTGCTTCCCGTTGCTCTTCGGGATGAACACTCGCTTGACCGGCCTGGCCTTGCAGGGCTTCGACGACCGATGGATCTCGGCCGCCAGGGCCCTCGCGCCTTCGGCGTGAGGGCCCGTTCCCCGTCGATGCCAGAGGTCTTGCGACCACTGCTCTGCTGCGTCCCCCGCTTCACGCTGACCAGCGTGTTACTGCGGCTTCGCAGCATGAGCTTCTGCAAGTTGCGGACCCTCTTGAGGTCCCCTTCCTGCGTCGCCTTGAAGATCCTCTGCCTCAGCCGCCGTACGCTCTCCTCGCAGGTGGCCCAGTCGATGCCGTGCCAGTCGAGTAAGGACTCCTAACAAAAGTGGTGGGCTTGGCCTGGTCAGGGGTCGGTGTCGTGCAGGAGGCCGTCGGGTAGCGGGACACGGCCGGCTGTGTAATCGCATGCGATAAATCTGGCGACGTGGGCGATCATCCCCGGGATACTGGTCGCCCATGGATGAGGTGAAAGTCGTCGTCGCCCATTCCGAGCGCGCGACTCTGCGCGTCGGTGACGTGTTCTTGAAGGTGGACGCCGATCAGGCGCGTATCGATGTCGAGGTCGAGGCGATGTCCCTCGCGCCGGTCCCGACCCCGGAGGTCCTGTGGCACAAGCCGCCCGTGCTCGCGATCGCCGCGCTCCCGGGGACGACGCTTGGGCGCCTCGGCGGGTCGTCGGCCGGGTCGTCGGCGGCGTGGGCCGCGGCGGGCGCCGCCATCCGGAAGCTGCACGAAGCGCCCCTGCCGCCCCGGCCGGGCCGGGCCGGCCGGAGCATCGTCGCGCTGGCGGCGGAACTCGACGACGAGTGCGAGTTGCTCGTGACGAACGGCCTCCTGCCCGCTGACCTGGTCACCCGCAACCGCCGGGTCGCCGAGGCCGCGCTCCGGCCGTGGACTCCGGCGTTCACGCACGGTGACCTGCAGATCGCGCACGTCTTCGTCGACGGCGACGAGGTGACGGGCATCATCGACTGGTCCGAGGCGGGCCAGGGGGATGCTCTGTACGACCTCGCCACCTTCACCCTCGGACACCAGGAGCACCTCGACGACGTCCTCGCCGGCTACGGCGCCGACGTCGACCTTGACGTGATTCACGCGTGGTGGTCGTTGCGAAGCCTGCTGGCAGTTCGCTGGCTGATCGAGCACGGCTTCGACCCCTTCGCTCCGGGCTGTGAGGTCGACGTGCTGAGATCCCGGATGTGAGGCTGCGCGGGTACGGCTGCTACGTATGCGTTCTGACGCATCGAGCAGGCCATCCCCTGGGGCGATCGTCCGCCCTGACTCTCCACCAAGTGTGGTGCGCAGTCGTCGCCAGCAGATGACGGCGCAGCCGAGGGTGACGAACGCGTGGTGGATGTCGTCGCGGATCTCCCAGCGGATCCGCAGGCGGCGGAACCAGTGCAACAGCGCGATCGCTCCTTCCACGACCCAGCGGTACACGCCCAGGCCGGAGCCGTGCCCGGTGCCGCGCCGAGTAAGGTGCGGGGTGATCTGGAACCGGCGGGCCTTGTTCCGGTAGACCTCGCGGTCATAGCCGCGGTCGGCGTACAGATGCTTGGGGCGGCGCAGTGGCTGGCCGCGCTTGCCGCGGATCGGCGGGACGGCCTGGATCAGCGGGATCAGCGGGATCAGTTGGCGGATCCCGGTGTACAGCACGAACAGGAACCCGCACAGCACCCTGCGACTGTCCAGACGCTTACGCCCTGACGCCGCGGATTGCGCGGGACGACCGGCAGCAACGGCTCGATGCGCGCCCACAACTCGTCGTCGATCTCCCACGGCCTGGCAGCGGTCTTCCTCATCTCGACTGCCTCGCCCCCTCGGCCAGTATCAACGAGGACTGACACACCATCATTCCTGGAGGTTCAGAAGCCTCCTTTTGTTAGGAGCCATTACCTCGCCTGCGTGATCGACATCCGCTCGCGCCGGATGCTCGGTTACTCGATGGCCCCACACATGCAGGCTGGGCCCGTCATCGACGCGCTCCAGGGCGCGGTCGCGGCCCGCGGCGGTGACGTCACCGGGGTGATCTTCCACGCGGACCACGGATCGCCATACACGTCGGCCGCGTTCGCGCAGGTCTGTGACCGGTACGGCGTCCGCAGGAGCATGGGAAGGGCCGGCTCGAGCCATGACAACGCCCTGGCCGAGCGTTCCTGGCAGGGCCTGAAGCGAGAGACGATGCACGGGAAGCTGTTCTCGACGGTCCGCCAGGCGAGGCTGGAGATCTTCGGATGGCTCACCTGCTGCAACGCCCGCCGACGCCACAGCGCGCTGGGCTGCCTCTCCCCGATCGAGTTCGAACAGCAGCACCACAGGACAGCTAAACCCTCACTCGCGGCATGAACCCCTGTATCCACACTCCGGAGGCACCTCGCACCCACTGCCGACCCACACCCGTCGATCACGTCCTGCACTGGTCACCTTGGCGCCGAGGCAGTGCGTAGAAGCTCTATGCGGGCACATATGTGGTGCGGCGCGAGGGTGAGTGACGCGGCGGCACGGCATCCCTGACCGTGCCACCGCACGGCCTTCCAGCCCTCGAGCCTGAACCGCGCCAAGTTGCGCCTGACTGTTGCACAATGTGCTGCGACAACCGCCAAGTCCCTCGACGACATCGCCGAGACCTGCCGCACCGCCCGCGGTGAACTGCGCACCACCTTGGAGGTGCTGCGCGCGCACGACGCCCACGACGTCCGTGACCCGCTGCCAGACCTGCAGGGACTGGAAAGCCTCGCGGAGGCCGCCCGGATCTCCGGGGCCGAGGTGGATCTGACGGTCACCACCGACGCCGTACCGCCCGCCGTCGGTGCGGCCGCCTACCGGATCGTGCAAGAGGCCCTCACCAACGCCGTACGGCACGGCGGCAGGCGGAACCTCGACATCCGGATCGGGGTGCGTGCCGCGGAGGGCGCCCTGCGGGTCACCGTCACGGACGACGGAATCGGTACAGGCGGCGGCTCGCCCGGATTCGGGCTCGTCGGCATGCGCGAGCGAGCGCGCAGTGTGGGCGGAACGCTGGACGCAGGGACGCTTCCCAGTAAGGGTTTCGAAGTCAGTGCCGTACTGCCGCTGAGAGGGAACCCGTGACCATCCGCGTACTGCTCGCCGACGACCAGACGCTCGTTCGGGCCGCGTTCGCGATGCTCGTCGAGTCCGCCCAGGACATGGCGGTCGTCGGCCAGGCCGCCACCGGCCGGGAGGCTGTCGAACTGACCCGCAGGGAACGCGCCGACCTGGTGGTGATGGATATCCGCATGCCCGACCTCGACGGCATCGAGGCCACCCGGCTGATCGCTGCGGACGAGGATCTGGCCGGAGTGAAAGTCCTCGTGCTCACCACCTACGACACGGACGAGAACCTCGTCGAGGCCTTGCGCGCCGGGGCCTCCGGCTTCCTGGTCAAGGACACGCGCCCTGCCGAACTCCTCGAGGCGATCCGCACGGTGACCGACGGGGACGCCCTCCTCTCGCCCGGACCGACCTCCCGGCTCATCGCCCGCTTCCTGCGCAGCCCCACGGCAACGCCGCCCGAGACCGGCCCCGATTGCCTCACCGACCGCGAGCGCGAGGTCCTCGTCGCGCGCGGCCTCAACAACACGGAGATCGGCGACGCCCTCGACCTCAGCCCACTGACCGCCAAGACCCACGTCAGCCGCATCATGGGCAAGCTCGGGGCACGTGACCGGCCGCAACTGGTCATCGTGGCGTACGAGTCGGGGTTGGTAACTCCGGGGACGGTGCATAAGTCTTCGGGTGGTACTGGTGTCGCCTGATGGTGTGGGTGGGGGGAAAATGGCTGGCCCGCGGCCGGTGGTCTGCTGGGGTGGCGGAGTGAACGCAGGCCGTACCCAGCGACTTATCGGATGGGCGGTAATCGTTGATCGAACCGGTAGCGGTCGGGTCGTCGCGGGGCTCCGGGCGGCCAAGCCTTTCCAGCCATCGGACGGCTATCGCATGACAGCCATACCCAAAGCCCCTGGGCCCCGCCGATCTTACGAATGACCAGTTCGAACCCACGACAAGAAAGTAGGGCACCCGCTGGGGCGGCAGCCCCCGGGCACTGCCAGCCGGATGGCAGCCAAGGGCTACGGCTCGCAGGCCGACAGTACGGTGCGGGAGATCGATAATGAATTCCGTGACCCTTACCACAGTCGAGATCGGACACGTCACCATGGCCAATGATCTTGAGCTCGCCGCAGCCGCCCTGCCCGATCCCACCCGTCCGGACGCGGGTCTCGTCCTCATCTCCGAATGGCACACCCAAGGCTGTGAGGAGCAGGAAAGAGTCATGAGCGGTGTCATGGACGCCTGGGAGAACACCCGACTTCCCGCCGCCTATCTCTCGCGCTATTGCCTCGAAGGAACCGACGGCCGAACGATTCTCAACTATGCCCAGTGGGCCAACAGCGACGCCCACCGGGCGTTCGCTGCCAATCCCCACAGCCAGCAGACCCTCGGCAACGCGATCCAGGGACTGTTCACAGCCGGCCCACCCGGCCGCTATGCGCTCTATCGCTCCATCGCCCTGCGTGAGGCTGCCGTTCGATACTTCACCGCGGCGTCCTACGACACCGAAGATTCCGCAACCGCCCGTGAACTCGCCGACGAATTGGCCGCTCGGAGCGCCGCCGCCACACCATGCAAGGTGATCGCTGAGCACTTCCACATCAGCGAGGACGGGCAGCGTCTCTACGTCCTAAGCGCACACGAGGCCGAACCGGCCGAAACCACTCCGAGCTTCCGCCCTTACCGCGGCCTGGCCCGGCGGTGGCCCGTCGCCCTCTGAAAGGCGGTTCTGCTGGTCAACCTGCTCACCACACACGCAAGCGATCACGAAGCTCGTCGGCTCGCTGCACGGCATGGCCTACCTCGTCGTCATCGCGGCCACTTCGATGGCCCCGTCTTCCGCCTTGACGGGCGCCCGATGGCGCGCCGCCATCCCGGGAGTCTGCGGACTGCTTGCCCTACGGCAAACCCACATTCGGATCCATGACACTTGTAGAGGCGCTGCCCTGCGCGACGTTCAAAGCCACGGCCATGCCCAGCGCTTCCGTTCGCTCCAGCACCGTGCGCGACGCAGCGGATCCGAGCCCTTGGCCCTGATCTTGCGGAGCAAGGTAGAAGTGCTCCAGCCACTGCCTTCCTTCAGCAAGTCGGACCGTGCCCCTGGCGACCTGTGGACCGTCGGTGGCCCCGTACAAAGGCAGCGGGCCCGCCGCTCGCAGGTCGGCGTCGAGCGGTGAGGACGTCCCACAGCTCCTGGGCGGCGCGTTCGTGGTGGGGGCGGGAATCACCTCGTACAGGTTTGGAGCGCGGCGGCGGACCGGCCGGTGCGGTGGCCGGCCGGCAGCACCGTCAGGGCGGCGATCGTGCGGCGACAGGCTTGTTCGCTGTCGCCGTCGTGGTGGGCGCAGGCGGCGCCGTCGATGTTGAGCAGGGTGCCGGTCATGGCGCTGGTCGGCGCCGCAGACAGCTCCAGCGCGCACTGGCTCTCGGACCGGCTCGACTGACCCGCCCCTGAGCGGAGCGGACTGTCAGACGGCAGGCTCAGGGTCTGGCGTACCAGCCGTTCTCGCCGCTGCCTTCGGACGGGTCGTACGACTGGTGCAGTCCGAGTAGCGCGGCCACCAGCCGGGGATCCCAGTCCCCGTTGAGGACCCGGTACTCGTCTGCGACCCCTCGGAAGACGAGGTGCGCCCGGCGCGAGCTGTCGCGCCAGATCACCCTGCGCGGCTTGCCGAAGGCGTCGTCGCCCTCGCCGAGCAGGGACAGGATCAGCCACACCAGGCTCACGGGCAGGCCGACGGGCCACCACAACGCCCACCAGAACAGGCGCCCACGGTAGCCGCGCACGCAGTGTCTGGTCACCGACTCGACGGTCCAGCGCGCGCGGGCGCCGCGCAGGGCGCGTCCGCGCCGGTAGGTGATCCGGCCCAGCCGAGCGCCGTACGGGTCATCGACCCGGTACACGGCAGGGCGTCCGCTCACGCGCGAACCTGTCTCCTCCGTCGACACCCGGGCGATCACGCTCTGGCTCTCACCGATGACGTCGAAGGTTCGGGCGCAGGGGTGCGCGGCGCCTGCCTGGCCGTCGGGCACGCGGCAGAGCAGCCCGATGGCACTGTGCCCTTCGTGTCCCTCGCTGTCGCCGTGGCGGACGACGACCGGAAAGGGCGTCCCGTACCGCACGTTGAACGTCATCCGCCCCTGGCCCACGCTCTGTCCTTCCCCCGCCTCGCCGCGCGGCGACGCTTCCGGCCCTCATGATCTCACTCGCCGTCCAGAGACATCCGGAGGGGAAGCCCGGGGCCACAAAGAGCCACTTCACGCGACCCGGCGGGCACTTCCCAGGGCCTGCGCCGGTTCTGTGTCCCCAAAGGGGGCCGTCACATCGGGAGGGGACACACCAGCAGACGATGTGGGGCGCTTGATGTCGGTCCCGCCCGGGGCGGACCGCGGACCGCGCACCGGGTCGGCTGCGCTCCTGTGTGATTCCGGAGACGGGCGGGACGGGGGACAATCGGGTCCATGGCCATGCTCTCCTCCACAGGTGCGGCGTCCCCGGCCGCCGAGGTGCTGCACGCCCGGTAGGCGGCCCGGTTGCCCGCCTCGCTGGACCAGCTCGCCGGCCCGAAAAACGCTGTGGTCGAGCTGCCGCTGCACGTCGCCTGGTCCGGACTGCGCGCCTACGACCTGGAGCGCCCACGCCTTCGCATGAGCCTGTACCGCACTGTCCTGGCCGAGGGGCAGCACGAGGACATCGTGACCCTGCTGAACCGCGACCTCCTCCTGGCCCAGTGGCCTGGCCTGCGTAGCTTGGTCAGCAGGCACCTGCGGGAGGTCTGGGAGGAAGCCTTCCCCGAGCTGCCGACCGCGGGATCAGCCGCCGTGTGAAACTAAAGCGGCCTGCGCCGGCGGCTCCTGGCCGCCGTCATCGACATCGGCTCCCTTTCCCTCTCGTCCTTACCGGCGGGTACGCCGTCCAGGCGCACGGTTTCGTCGAGCGCCTGAACCAGGATCTCGACGTCGCCACCGAAAACCCGGCTCCGATGGCGCAGGTCATCGTCAGCCTGGAGCAGGGCCTGGTCTCGCGGGGCTGGCAAGTGCGCGTGATCGATGTGGACGCACTGTCGGCCCGCCTGATCGCCGAGGACCCGGACACCGACGAGGAGTGCGAGGCCGATGTCCTCAAAGAACACTTTTGGACACCCTGGCCCAGACCGAGTACGGGCCGGCCCTCGCCTTCGACTCCGTCATCGGCACCAAGGTCCGCGCCCCCGCCGACCGCGGCGCCGTCCGCGACCTGATCGACGTACACGCAGCCTCCCGCCCCCGCATCAGCAATGAGCTGGAACGGCTCGGCAGGCGGCACGACCGCGACGAGTTTCGCCTGCACGACCTCCGCGACCGACTGATCGGCGCGGAGTGGGCCGACAACGACGAGTTCACGGCGTACGGCCTCACCGCAGAAGAGACGGCCGAGCTGCGCGCGTGGGCCCAGCATTGGGCGAGCGACTTGGAGCAGCGCCTGTACAACCACGACAACGAGGTATGACGGCCGGTTCCCCGCAGAACTGGCGCTCAGCACCCCAGTGTGGCCACAACGCCCAGGTGCTCAGCAGATGCAGGCGCATGTGGACCTGCAGGTTGCTGACTCTCACTTCGTTGCCCGAGCGCCTTTTCGTTCTGGCGTCCATGGAAACGGGTCCTGAGCGCTAGCTCCTCGGCACGTGCCGAGACGGCCATGGACGCCTCGTGAGAATGCCCAGCACAACGAGGCGAGAGTCACCAGACAGCACAGCACAGCACAGCACAGCACAGCACTGGACCCTGGACCTCAAGAGGCCCGGGGCCCGGTCGCGGCGCTGGAAGCGGTCAGAGGCTGTCCGGGGCGGCCTAGGGGGCCGCCACCGGCCTCGCCCAGTCCACGCCGAGCTTCGCTTCGCGAGGGCGGCGAGTTGGCCGGCGTCCAGCTGGCCCCTCCTCGATTTCGTGTTCGATACCCATACGCCCAGCTTCACGGTCACGGGTGCGATGTGTCGGCCTCATGTCGGTGAGCTGGTGGCAGTGACGGTTGATCAGGGAGGGCGTTTCCTTGCAGGTCTCTGGTGCAGGGCAATGGCTGGCTGCTGACACGAGGTGGTGCTTTGTGTCTCGGTGGCTGACGTGAAGCGGTGTATCCACAGGTGGCTCACTGTCATGAAGGCGGTACATCGCACTTTTGCATTGACGTACCGGGGTCGTGCTGATGGTCTACGAGGAGTTTCAGTGGAGGTTCGGCAGCTGGTTGTCAGCGGTGTAGCCCCAACGACCTGGTAGTTCACATTGATAGGCAGTGACGAGCTGGTGCTGACACGAGCGACAAACAGTCATGTCATTCGCACGCCGACCGTCATTACGAGCTCTAAAGACCCCGGTGCCGTTCTTCTCTATTGAGCAGCCTAGGTGTCTTGACCCAGTTCCGCAGGCACCTTGGAGGTTTCCAGTGTGTGCGAGAGCTTGTGATGCGCTTTGCCCAGCGCGAGTGATCCTGCTCAATGGCGCGGGCCCGCCTAAAGCTCTTTTCAATCACCGTGTAGTGTTCTGGTGCAAGCCGCTCAAACGTTTCCAGCACCCTCTCGTCGTCTGCGGTGTTCGACCAGTCTTGAGCAACGGCGTCCCACAGTGCTGCGGACATCAGAATGCGTGCGGCAAGCGTCGAATGTACGGCACCTTTGGGCATGGAGATCCATTCCAAAACCGCCGCCATGCGCTGGCTGCAATAGAGCTGCCAGTTCCAAGCCTCATTCCTCACCATCACTTCGGACCTAGAGACGGATAGTGCTTCTAGCTCACCAAGGAGAGTGAGAGCCTGCGCTGCCCGGCTCCTGTATTGGGGATGGCGATGATATAATTCTTCGTAAAGTCGGGCCGCCGATTCCTTTTCGCCGACTATTTCGAGCTTCGTGGCGACGGCGTATTCCCAGCCTCCCAGAGCATTGAAGTCGGGTGGATCGGCAGTCACTTCGAGGAATTTGACTTCTTCTAGAATCCCATTCAGTGCAACAATGACAGTGTCGCGATATCTTCTCCCATAAGGGATGAGCTCTTCTGCGGCTTTGTAACGCTCTTGGAAGGGTTCTGCCCTGTCCAGGGCGACCAATCGCATGCGCTCTGCATAAGAGTCGTCACCAAGGTGCACAGAGCCAATGATCCCACCGGGTGCGACCACCCCTCTTACCTCGCCAAATATGTGCGTTTCGTACGTGCGCCCCTCTTCGTTGGGGTCGCCATAGGGGCGGTCGCCGGTCACGCTATTGGCCAGATCCGAAGTGGAGGTCGCCGAAACTGCCGCCGGGTGCAACTACCCCGCGGACGTCACCAGTCGTAGTGTTGTAGACAGTGCTTCCGTGCCGCTCCGGAATCGATTCCCGCAGCAGGCGGCGAAGTTCAGGGTCTTCGGTCATTGCTCCTTCCAGAAAAGAGGCAAGATCGCCGATGGTCGCCTGAACAGCCGGATCGTCGGTCGCCCCTCCGGCATCTTCAACGTCACGCCCCGTGCGACTTCGAATGATCATTCGAACTCTTCTCGCTCCTTCGAGCGCTGCGGCAGTGACTGGTCCTGCTGCTCCACCGATTGCGGCTACAGCGGCTGCATAGGCAAGCGGATCCACGAAATCCCCCTTGAGGCGCACATAATCGCATGATGGATTTGTCAAGTGTCCTGCCTGTGAAGGCAATCGTCCAGACCGCCGACGACGTCAGTGGTGCGATGCGGATGGGGCCGTGGACGTCCAACCGTCTACGGCTATTGCTGATCTGCACGCCCTATGAGCTCGTAACACGATCACGAGTGAGCCTTCTCGAGGCGTCGGTAGCAGATGAGGCTGCAGACGAGGGAGACGAAGGCGTCGTGGGGTTCGGTGCGTCGTTCCCATCGGACGGTGAGGCGTTTGAAGGGGTGGAGCAGGGCGAAGGCCGGTGCCGCGCCCGTCGCAGATCAAGTGGTGCTTGCTGCCGGTCTTGCGCCGGTCGACCGGCGACGGACCGGTGTCGGCACCCCCTTTTTTTGCCCGGATGTGGGAGCCGCCCACGCATGCCCGGGACCAGTCGAGTTCGCCGGCCGCGTTCAGCTCTGCGAGCAGGACCTGGTGCAGCCGGTCGAAGATCCCTGCCTTCTGCCACCGGTCCAGATGTCGCCAGCACGTCTGACCCGAGCCGAATCCCAGCTCCAGCGGCAGGCGTTATCACGCTATGTCGTTGTAGAGGACGAACAGGACGCCCTGGAGACAGAGCCGGTCCGACACCTGCTTCGGCCCCGGAGACCGCTCCGGTCAAGGCGGCAGGAGTGGCTCGAGCAGGCCGGGACGCAGAAGGTTCCGGAGTCAGACGAGGTCCGCCGCCACACCGAGTTCCAGCGCGGCAGCGAACCCGAGACGATCTGTCTCACACGCGGCCAACCAGTCCCGGTCCCGGGCCAGCCGTTCCAGTTTTCTGGAACGGTTGGCCCGTCAGCGGGCACCCACTACCGCCCAGTCGGCTCCGAGACCGGCCAACTGTTCGCGCTGCTCCTGGAGCAGGCCGGCCCGCCGTGTGCGGCCGGGTCAGTTCCGGTTGATGATCTGCACACAGGCGGTGCGGCTGGAGCCCTGGTAGCGGGCACACAGCTTGCCGTTGTCCATGAGCCGCCCGTCACGGCGGCGGGCGGAGAGCGTGATGGGCGTCGTGTGATGTGCCTTGGGTGTGCGTCATAGTTTTCACTGGCGCCGACCTGGGCTGTGCTCGATATCTGAGTGTCGGTTTGCTGGTGAAGGGTGGTGTCGTTTGGTGGGTGGGAGGCTTGTCGCTCCTGTGGGTGGGTGTGGCGAAACACCGGGTGGGGCCGTGTCGTGTCTGGCTACGCTCGGTGGATGCCGTCGTTTGCGGGTGATCCGCGTCATGAGCGTCTTGTTGCCGTCCTGGTGCCGTTGTTGCTTCGGTCGTGTCCGCCGGGCGGTGGGGGGTTCGGAGGGTCGTACGAGCTCCGGCTCGGTGTTGATGAGGCGGAAGGGCTGGGCGGGGTCGCTCTGATTCGCTCGGCGATGCGTAAGGCCGGCCGGTCCCTGGGATGGACCAAGCTGCAGACGTTTGGTGGTTCCTTCCCGCAGGTTGCTGTGGCGGGTGTAGTGGACCGGCGGGAGATTCCTGCAGAGTTCGCCGCCGCCGTTGAGGAGTACGAGCTGCAGCGGGGGAGGGCCGCGGCGGAGGTGATTGGGCGGACGTGGCAGGACGGGAAGCCGCGTGCGGTGCCGGGTTCTGTTTTCGTGGTGGCGCAGGAATTCCGTGCCGCGTATGCCGAGGGCGTGGCCGGGTGAAGCGCGAGCGGGCGACGCGACTGCTGGCGGACATGATCACACGGCTCGAGGACGGCGCCTGGCCGCTGGGCCTGGTTGAAGAGGTGTATGTCTTCGGCTCGTACGCGCGCGGGGCGCTGGAGCCGAACGATGTCGACGTCGTCATCGAGCACGGCACGGACAAGCGTTGGCTGGGCGAGTTGCTGGATGCGTCGATCAACGGGCGTGACGCGTACGTGGGAATGAGGCAGGCATTGCGGGGCCGGACCCGGGGGATCTCCTTCCAGTTCCGTGGCGTAGCAGACTGCTGGACGAGGGCTTCGAGCTGCTCTTGCTCTGGCGGAAAGGCGAGCCGTTCTCCCCGGCTCGCGAACGCCTTGCCTCCCTGACAGCGGACCCGGAAGCCGGGCCCGCGCTCAGGGACCACATGCTCACAGAGTTCGAAGGGCTGGAGAGCGCGGTGCCGCGCCCGGCACGGATCGAGCTGTTCGGCCGGCATGCGAAGGGTAAGATCAGCATCACGCCACTGAGGCTGCTGGATGGAGGCATTGAGGACCCTGAAGCCGCCCGGCATGTACGGCGGCGCTGGGTGGAGACGAGCCCGTTGCGCCGGGCGGCGACGTGCGTCCTGGTCGCGTTGGAGCAGCGAGGCGTCGACCTCAGCGAGGTGACGCTGCACGGTCAGCGGCTGTTCGACCGGGCTCAGCTGGCAGAAGGCTGCTTCGTCGATCTGGGATGGAACGGCTTCGGATCCATGGGGCGTCTCCTGGACGGCGGAGTGACCTGGCTGGAAGTGCTGCGCCCCCATCGCACCAAGCCCATGGACGCACTTCTCATCGAGCCGACGCCTCGCACGTAACCGGAACGCGCATAACCGAGTCCCGGTGTCCCATGGGGGACCGGGGAGCCTGCTTCATCCATTCGTGTGTGCCTGATCGGTGTGTCGGGATGGATGAAGCCAAGGCGGACAGTCACCACCTGCACAAGGCGCAGCCGGGGGTGGAGGGATGTCCGATCAGGTTCCTGGTGGTGACGACATGCCTTGGCGGTGGCCAACCGGAGAGCGTGAAGGTGCGATGGCTGCCGATAAGGAGACCCGGGCCAGGACTGGGGCGAGGCCGCCAGGGCAGGGAGAAGATCAAGGACGCCCTCACCGGCTGAAGTCCTCCGGCCTGCCGCCTGCTGCGGTTCGGCCCCTCGGGAAGCGTGGCGCCATGTGAGCGGTGCCAGACTTTCTGCGGGGCGGTGGCCCGGGCGGGGGCCCGAATCGTCCCCGTAGTGCAGAGCGGGGGCAGAGCACAGGTCACGTCGGTAAGGCAAAACAGAGCTCAGGTCTGCGCAGTCACCGGCCCACCGCGGCGCTCAGCCTGATCGTGGGTCGCACTCAACAGGGATCACCAGCGCGGTAGCTCGGTGAACAGCACGACCAGGCACAGGCCGGTCACCGTTGCGGCGATCCATGTCCCCCACAGCGCCCACGCAGACGCTGCTGCCGCCACCAGATGGAGCACGGTCAGCAGGATGGTGACGATGCCCGGCACTGCCACGGGCGCGTCTGTGCCGGGCCGGTCGCCCGGGGTGCTGAAGACGGCAGGCAGCCCTATCAGCAGCAGGACGGCGCCGATCGCCGGCGGGATGGAGTGCGACCACAGGGCCCAGGGGGTGCACACCCAAGCGGTCATCTCGCCGGCGACGCGCGTGCCGCCTCGGACGTAGTCGTGCCCCGGCTGTTTCGTCTCGGTCCTCACGGTGCTTACGGCGGCCTCCTGGCCTCGATCGGCAAAGGACGCCTCGGGCACCGGCTCGGCCAGTGTCTTCCCGTTCACAGGTGGCTGTGGGGTGGACAGGGAGGGATCGGTGGCGGCCATGTCATCCTTCGGAGGCGTGATCAGGAGGATCGGCCTGGAAGCCGGCGATCAGGGTGTCGATGAGGAAGTGGAAACTCCGCGTGACGTCGCGGGGCATCCCGAAGCCGCTGGCGCCCTCAAGGGTGACGAACCCGTGAAGTGCTGATCGCAGCGCCCGTGCGGAGTCGACTACGCGCGCGTCGGGCAGGCCGAAACCGGCGAGGACGTCGAGCAGAACCTGCAACGCTTCTTCGCTGACGCGGCGGTCCTCCTCGTCACCGGCCTCCGGAGCGGGGAGGCATGCGCGCCCCCCGGCCGTCGGCGCGGGGACCAGCGGAACCCGAAGGGCAGGTCAGGTCCACCGAGTGGAGCCCCCGGGTCCGCTGCCCCGGCACCGGGGCCTGACCGGTCGGCCGGCCCCCGGCACCGGGGACCGACCGGTCAGCCGGCCCGCCACAGGGCCGGCGCGCTCGGGGGCTCCCAGCCCGGCTGCGCCGTGTGGCCCTGGAGGCAGGCGTACGCCGCTCCTCCGTACGTGACGCGGTCGCCCGGCCGGTAGGCGGTGCCCACCTTCCAGGTGGTACCGCCGGGCGGCGGGGTGGGCCCGGGACCCGGTGTCTGCGGCACGTCGAGCACGAAGTCGAACGCCGCCTCCCTGGCGCCGCCCGCGTCCCGCACCGTCATCAGGAGCCGGGGGTCGAACAGCGCGTCGGTGTTGTTGCGGGGCTCGCCGGGGAAGTAGAGCTGCGTCGTGAGCACCGGGCGGCCGGGAGCCTGCACTTTGACGTGCAGGTGCCGGGTGCGGCCCGGGTACAGCCCCGGCACGATGGTGGTCAGCGTGAACGCCCCTCCCTCGCCGGTGAACTGGTGGCCGCGGAACCGGAAGCCCGCGTTGTCGTAGGCGCCGTTGACGTCCGCCTGCCAGAAGTCCAGTAGCACCCCGCCGAGCGGGCGGCAGGCGAGCCCGAAGACGTACCCGGTGACGGTGAGGCGCACACCGGGGGTGCCGGACTCCAGCAGCGAGGTGCGCCGGGGCGAGTTCGGCTTGAAGTAGGGCCCTTCCATCTGCGGCGGGGTGGGGTCGTCACCGTCGTCGCAGGTGGGGGTCAGCTCGGGCGCCGGGTCGTTCGTCGTGCCGCTCGCGGGGACCGTGCGGGCCAGCGCCGGCACGCCCATCAGCGCGGCGGGTGTGGTGACGCCCGCGGCGAGCGCGGCGCGCAGCACGGTCTTTCGGCTGGGGTGTCCGTCCATGCCTGCTCCTCATGGGGGGCGGTCGGGGATCGGCACCGAACCTACGCAGCCGGCTCCGGGCGGGCGATGGACTCGATCCGGTGGTCGTGGTGAATACCGTCGCCGTGTGCCTCGCCGCCCCGGCGGAACGTGCCGGGGCTCAGTCCGGTCTCCCGCCGGAAGAAGCGGCAGAAGTACGCCGGATCGGCCATCCCGACGCGCGCCGCCACCTGGCGCACCGTCAGTTCGGTGTGCGCGAGGAGCCGCTTGGCCTCGTGGGTGCGGGCCTCCCGGACCAGCTGGCCCGGGGTCCGGCCGGTGGCGGCCTTGACGGCCTCGGTGAGGTAGCCGGTCGTCACACCGATGTGTGCGGCGCAGGCGCGTACCGACCACAGGTCCGGATCGGTACGGGCCAGCAGCCGGGCGAACGCCTCCGCGACGGCACCCGGCCGGGTGGTGCCGGGCGGCGCCTGGGCGGTGGCGGCGCCGGGGGCGGGCAGCCGGGCGGCGCGCACGACGAGGATGTGCAGCAGGGCGCGCAGGACGCTCTCGAATCCGTCGGCACCACGCCGGTACTCCTCCTGGAGGTCGGCCAGCAGGCGCCCGGTCCGCTCGTGGTCGGGCCGGTCGAGCGTGAGCCAGGGGCGTCCGGCGAAGCCCCGCAGCACGTCCCGGTCGCCGGGGTGGTCGAGCAGGAAGTCCTCGGTGAACAGCACCACCGTGCCGTCGAGCCCTTCCGCGTCCTCCCAGTGGTGGACCTGGCCCGGCGCGATGACGCACAGGTGGGGCGGGCGCAGCTCCCAGCGGGCCAGGTCCAGCACGTGCGTGCCGGTCCCGGCGGTGACGTGGACGATCTCGTAGAAGGTGTGCCGGTGCGGGAAGGCAGCACGGGACATCGGGCCGATGGTGTCGAAGCTGCCGATCGCGAACGGCAGCGCGTTGGGCATGGGCACTTCGAGGCGGTGCATGGGCAGCACGCCCTCCGCGGGTGCGGTGCAGGGCGTGCCGGGTAAGACGGTGGTGCCACGCATCGTCCTGTTCCCTTCCGTAAGGTCCAGACCAATTCCCGGCCACGATGACACGCGCGAGCAGGGACCGGCACCCCTTCCGGGAGGCCGGGCCCTGCGAAGCGCCGTCGGGTCAGCGGACGAAGACCCCCGCCTGGCCGGCCAGGCCCAGGAAGTACTGCGGTGCGAGACCGAGCACCAGCGTCCCCGCGCCGCCCTCGGCCGCCGCCTTGAAGGCGGCGAACTTGCCCGAGAATCCGGAGGTGAGCGGGATACCGGCGAAGGCCAGCAGGAACACCGCGAACACGGCGGCCACGAGGGGCGACGGCCACCTCGCCAACGCCGAGGTCCTCGGATGCGGTGCGCCCCGGGGCCCGGCAGCGCACCGCGGTCCGTTTCAGTGGGGTGCTGCGGCCGGAGGCGGACCGAGGATTTCCAGGTGGTGTCGGGCGGCGGCGTGACCGAGGACGGCCGGGTCGAGCGGCGCCGGATCCGGGAGCCGTCGCTCCCCGGCAGGCTCACCCACTGCGGCCGCGAAGTGCTCGAAGCCGGACGGCGTGGTGATCTGCAGGGCGCGCAGCGGCTCGTCCGGCCCGACGACGAAGGTGTGCGACAGCCCCACCGGCAGATGGACGAAGTCGCCGGGACCGGTGGTGAAGGTGTCACCGTCGCAGTGGAAGCGGACAGTGCCGGACAGCACGTAGAAGAACTCGTCCTCTTCGAGATGGCGGGGGAGTGGCGGGGCGAAGCCGGGAGGGTTGAGGAACTCCGCGACGGTCAGCCGACCACGGGCCTGGGCTCCCGCGGCCTTGACGGTGACAAGGCTGCCGAGAAACCAGAGCGCATCGCCCTCGGCCTCGCGGCGGAGGTAGGGACGGGCCAGAGCGGTCGATGACACCGCCCAGGCCCCGGGGCCTGGTGTCCGAGGGAGACGTGGTGGCCGATTGCGCTCCGGTCCTGGACAGAAGGTCGTCGAAAGAGGGGCGGGACGAATATGGGCGAGCCGGAAGAAGCAGCGGGGCAGGGGGAGTCCGCAGGTGACTCCGGCCTGGCTGGCGTGGAGCGTGAGGCCATGCTGGTGGAGGCTGCCCTGGGGCTGGACGCGGAGAATCTGCCGACCTTGGCCCTCCTGCCCGCCGGAGCGTCGCTTCCGGCGGGGTTCGCGCGGCTGGCTGCCAGCGCGGGGGCCGTGAGCGGCTGCGGTTGAGCATGACAGTTAGTCGGCTCCCTGTGACTACCCTCACCTCACTCCGCTCACAGATGGAGAACACCTTGATGACCCACCGCCCCCTAGCTTGAGTTTTAACCTCAGATCCGGGCGCGTATCCCGTCATGACATCGTGTGGCTGTGCAGACCTTGACGGACGACCAGCCGCAGCCTCTGCATACATGCTGGCTGTTCTGGATTGCGGTACCGACCGGCGACCAGGCGGGAGTCATGGCAACCCTGGGGCTTACCCGGTCCATGTCCGTGACGTTTGCGGAAGCCGCTGCCGTCATCGACGAGGACGGTCACGGAGGGACCGACGGACTTGCCCGGGTCTACGTGAGCCCCGAGCTCGACGGGTGGACGCTGGTGATCGGCCCGTGGTGCGATCCGTGCGACGACGAATCGAGCGACGAGATGCTGCACCTGTGCACCGATCTCAGCAGCCGGTACGGCCAGGCGCAGGCGTACTACTACGGGATGCAGGCCGACGGGTCGGCTTGGCTCATCGCTGAGCACGGCACCGTGGTGCGGCGGTACTGCGAGACCGGGGTGCCCGACGAAGACGCTGTCTTCACCCTGGGACAACCGCTCCCGCTGGAAAGGGCCCGCCGGGAGGAACTGGGACTCTCGCCGACCTGGGACGAGGACACCAGGGGCAGCGAAGCTGAGGACGAGTGGAAGTGGGGCGCGCACGACATGGCCCCCGAGATCGCTGCGGCGCTGGGAATCAGCCCGCTCGGGCTGACACCTCAGACGCCAGTGCGCGGCACCGGCCTGCTCGCCCACACCCGGCGTATTCACTGAGGAAGGCACCTGGACGTGAGCGTATGGGGGAGTTGTGGAACACCGGTGAAGCGGACGTCCCTGCCGCAGGTGTTCCACAACCCGCGCCAGCCCTCAATCAGGCTTCGGCTTGACCAACACGCCAGGCCGCAATTCATTCCGGAGAGATACGAGGTTAAAACTCGAGCTAGGGGTGTCAGACGGGCAGAGCGCCTTTGAAGCGTGTATTGGGTACTGCTGGGTGGGTGGTGGCGAGCCACCCATGGCCGTGCGTACTCTCCGCGAGCATCGGGCCGGGTTCCACTGAGAGGTGGTCGGCGGCTGTGCTTGCGTAGGGAACGCCCTCGGCGTACTCCTCGGCCTCGTCCTCGTCCACTGCGTCTTCCCGGTAACTGGCCTCGAAGGGCAGGGGCTCTCCCTCGAACTGCGGATCGCCGTAGGTGCCGTAACTGCGTACCAGGTGCCCGTTCTGGGCGACATACCAGGCTTCCGAGTCGTTGTAAGGGTCGATCACGTAGAAGTGGGCCTCAGTGCAATGCTCGCTGAGTTTGCGGGCAAGGGCGAAACCATCGAGTTCGTCCAGGAACGAATTTCCCCACAACAAGCGCCAGTTCTTGAACTCCAGCTCTGTCCGCGAGGTTTCGAACTCCGGGGTGATGAAGACCCGGTAGGCAGTCTCCATGTGACCCCGGGAATCCTGGAACTCCACGGAATCGGTGGCGTCGGTGGCGGCGGCGACGCCCATGCGGCTGGTGGCAGGCCGGAGGTCGTGAAGACCGATAGCCGATACGGCCTCGTCGAGCCGGTTCGAGGGGAAGGCCAGCCAGCGGCCGGCCTCCATGGGGAGCTCAACCGGCAACTCGTTCAGGAGCTTGATACGGACGAGGCGCTCCAAGGCCCTCCGGTCGGCCTCGTCGAGGCATGCTTCGCCACCGAGATCGACGAGGACCTTGAGGGCTTTGCCGCGCAAACCCCCGGGGCCCTCACGACGGATCTCCCGCAGACGTGGCAGCGCCTCGTCACCCAAGCGGCTCAGGACGGCCTCGGCACCCCGCTGCAGAGTGGACGACTCCGTTCCGCCCACATGAGGCAGCAACTTATCGACGGCCTGCGCGTCGAGCGCGACCAGGCCGTCCGCTGCGGCGTGCCGAATGCTGCGATCACTGTTGGCCAGGTCTTGCAGGAGCGTATCGATGGTATCGGGCATGGGACACAGCCTAGTTGTGCTTGCGGGGTGGCTGAGGGCCGCCCCCGAACGGATTCTCTCTAATATTCCGGAACCTGGTCAGCTGGGATTAGTCGGTTGGGGGTGGAGCTTCCCCAGAATTCTTGGAGAACATCGGCGTGCCGGTCGAATTCGGTAGTTATCGCCCGCTCCTTCTCGGTCCTGGTCTCCTTGCGTTGGGTATCGAGCTCTTTTTTGATCTGTTTGATGAGATTCTTTTCTGGATCTTCCTCGAGCCTGTTCAACGCCCTCTGAAGCCGCGCCGGGTCATCCTTGAACTGCTTGCTCCACTGCTCTGTCATGCGTTGTCTGACTTCGTCGTCCGACAGTTTCCTCAGTTCCTTGAGCAACGCCCGCTTTTCCTTCGACATCTCCGCGCGTTCGGCCACACCCTCGGGGTCGTCCCGGTACGTCGTGCTGTAGTGGATCGGAACGTCCTTGAACCGCTCGCTCTGAAGGATGTACGTATGATTCCGGGGCCGGACCGCCTTGGGTATGAGGCTCAGGCAGGCTGTCGGGTGAGTACGGGTCAGATGATGCTGAACAGATCAGGTACTTGCAGCGCGCTGATCGGCTTGCGGGCTGCGGCCTTGCTCAACCGCTTCGCGGCGGTTGTGGTCCGTTTTTTGAGAGCGCGGCTCGATGCCGGTGCCCTTGACCGCCTGGGCGAACTCGGTGTCGAATCGCTCCCTGCCGACCTCATGCCGGGTGGATGAGGCGGCTTTCGTAGGCGAAGATCACGGCTTGTATCCGGTCGCGGAGTTCGAGCTTTTGCAGTATTCGCCCCAGGTGGGACTTCACGGTCGCCTCCGCGAGGTACAGGGTGGCCGCGATCTCGGTGTTGGACAGGCCGCAGCCCACCTGGATGAGCACCTCGCGCTCACGGGCGCTGAGGCGGCTCAGCCGCTCGTCGCGGTCGGCGCTGCTGCCGTCGGGGATGTGCGGGCGGAGGTTCTCCAGCAGACGGCGGGTGATCCGCGGGGAGACCACCGCGTCGCCCGCGGCCACGCTCCGTATCGCGGTGAGCAATTCCTCGGGCCTGGTGTTTTTCAGCAGGAAGCCCGAGGCACCGGCGTTGAGTCCGGCGAAGGCGTATTCATCCAGGTCAAAGGTGGTGAGGATCAGCACTCTGCTCTGCGGGGAGATCCGGATGACCTGCCGGGTTGCCTCGATCCCGTCGGTCCCGGGCATCCGGACGTCCATGAGGACGACATCGGGGCGCAGGTCCCGGGCGAGGCGTATGGCCTGGACGCCGTCTGCGGCTTCGCCGACCGGTGCCATGTCGGGCTGGGTCTCCAGGACCGTGCTGAAGGCCATACGGAGCAGCGCTTCGTCGTCGGCGATCAGGATGCGGATCGTCATGCGGACGCCGCTCCGCTGCTGCCGAGGTCGAGGCGGGTGTGGACTCCCCAGCCGCCGCCCAGGAGCGGTCCGGCCTGCAACGTCCCCCCGTAAGCGGCCGCGCGCTCGCGCATGCCGGGGATGCCGTGGCCGGATGGTGTGGCGCCGGGAAGTGGAGGGCGGGGGCCGCTGTCGGTGACGTTCACTGTGACGGTCTCGGTTGAGCACTGTATCCGGACCTTCGCGTGTGTGCCGGGGGGTGTGTGCTTGAGGGTGTTGGTCAAGGCTTCCTGCACCAGGCGGTAGACGGTCAGTTGTGCGGTGGCGGGTATGTGGGTGTGGCCGCCCTGGACCTCGACGCGGGTCGGCAGCCCGGCGGCGCACATCTGGTCGGCGAGGGCTGCCAGTTGTGCGATGCCGGGCAGCGGGTGGCGCTCCGCGTCCGGTTCGTCGGTCCGCAGGATGCCCAAGGAACGTCGCATGTCGGTCAGGGCCTGTCGGCCCGTCTCGGAGATCTGGAGCATCGCGGTGGTGGCCTTGTCGGGGGACCGGTGCTGTGCGTAGACGGCGGCGTCGGTGAGCGCGACCATGACGGACAGGTTATGGGTGACGAGGTCGTGCATCTCCCGGGTGATACGTGCCCTTTCCTCGGCGACGGCCAGCCGCGCCTGCTGGTCATGCTCTTGCTCCAGGCGTGCGGCCCGTTCCTCCAGGGCCGCGAGGTAGGCGCGCGTGGTCCGCACATTCACCCCCAGGACGGCGGCGGCGACGACCATTGCGGTCACCGCGACGAAGGAGGTCAGGAGCGCGCCTTCCGTCGCCCAGCGCAGACAGGCCAGCAGAGCCCCGCCCTCCACGACGGCACAGGCGACAAGCGCGCCGCGCCGGCCCGAGTTCGCGGCCACCGTGTAGAGAGCCACCAGCAAAGCGATGTCCGCTGGCAGCTGGACGTCCACCAGCCACTGGACGAAGGCCGCGGTTGCCACGGCGCCGAACACCGTGAGCGGGGCCCGCCGCCGCCACACCAGGGGCAGCGCAAGGGCGGCGGTGAGGGCCACGGCCACCGGGAGCTCCTGCGGGGCGCGCGTGGTCATGATGTTAAGCAGGAGCAGCGCCGGCAACAGCGAGTCCCACACCATGGGCGGCAGCCGGAGGCGCCAGCGCCGGGCAGCTCTCCCCGGTCGCACTGCTCGCACGGAAGCCAGGTCGGTGTACCTCGTCAGCCGTACGGCCGTCCTCGTCCGCTGCACGTGGTCCCGGTAGCGAACCGGGTGGGCATTGCCCGGCTCTGAGGCCGCCTCGGTCATCACACGTCCCTGTCGATTTCAGCATCACGGTGGCCCCTGCCGGGGCCACCACCGCGTACAGCCGGAGCCGGGTCGGGTACAAGGAGCACACACCCCGCGCTTTCCGGCGTGTACCGCGGCCCTGTCACGGTAGGCCGCGGGCCCACGAAGCACATGAGTCCACCGTCTGATGGCACCGCGCCGACGTACGACCGCAGGATGAGTCCCGCTACCTTCCGCGGTCGCAAAGCGGCCGTTCACCTGGCGTGCTCGATTGCGACTCCGGCTGCACACGATGGCGACTCGGGACCGATGTGGCAGCGCGTACCCCGCGCCGAGGATGGCCGGGTGACCGAGATCATCACGGGACTGCAAATGTCCCCCCTGGAAATCCTTACCTTGCTGGGTGCCGTCGCGCTGGTAGTAGCGCGCTGGCTTCCCCCTGCTGCCCGCCCACGCGTCACGATCGCGGCGGGGGCGGTTCTCGTGCTGTCCGCGATCATGCTGAGTGTGGTGGGGATCCGCTGGCAGATGCTGCCGGTACTGGCAGGCGCCGCCTTCGCGTTGCCGTTCGCCGTCTCTCCTCTGATTCGACGACGTACCGGTCGGCCGGCGTGGCGGGCCCGATGGTGGCTGGCGTTGCCGGGATCGGTGGCCTGCGTCGGCCTGATCGCCACGGGCCCGTCGGCCGCCTGGGCCTTTCCCGTACCCGTGTTCCCCGAACCGTCCGGCCACTTCGCGGTCGGCACCCGCGTGATGCAGCGGACCGACCCGAACCGCCCCGAGACCGCCACCGCCGACCCGCACGACCGGCGCACGGTCGTGGTCCAGCTTTGGTACCCCGCGCAGAAGAGCCCCGCAGGCGCGCAGCGGGCCCAGTACCTCGGACGCACGGAGCACGAGGCGCGCACCGTCTCTGACGCCCTCGCGCGCTATGCCGGCCTGCCCGGCTTCCTGGTCGACGGCGTCCCGCGTGCCCACACCCATTCGGTCTTCAACGCTCCGGTGGCCGACAAGGGCGGACGGTTCCCTGTCGTGCTGTTCTCTCCCGGGCTGGGCGGAGTGCGTACCCAGAACACCGCTTGGGCGGAGGAACTGGCCAGCAACGGCTATGTGGTCGCCGCCCTCGACCACCCGTACGACTCCGCCGCCGTTGTCCTCGCCAACGGCCGAACGATCAACACCAAGATCGTCTCCACCGGCGACGACGACGAAGACAACAAACGGGCCGCCGAAACAACGGAAATTCGGGCCGCTGACCTCAGCTTCGTCCTCACTCAGCTGGGCCGTCTGGACCGAGGTGAGATCGCGGGCCCGCTGACCGGACGCCTGGACACCGGCCGGACCGCGGTGACCGGCCACTCCCTAGGTGGCGGCGCCGCCCTGCAAGCAGCCCGCCAGGACCGCCGGTTCGACGCCGTCATCAATCTGGACGGCTACCCCCGCGACCCCAATCTGCGTCCTTACCACCAGCCGACGCTCGTGCTCACCCAGGCCATCACCCCGGACACCGACCCGCGCTACATCCCCCGCCTCACCCAGGTCCTCAAGCTCAGCACCGCGACGAGCTACCGGCTCACCATCCCCGGCGCCGCACACCTCACTTTCATGGACGCCCCCCTGTACTTGCCGCCTGTGCCCTCGATGGTCGGGTCCCTGGACCGCACCGAGAGCCCACACGTCGTCACCGCAACCACTCTCGCCTTCCTGGACACCACCCTGCGGCACAAACCCGGCGATCTGGCCGCCGTTCTGTCGGCCAACGGCAACCTCAGCATCTACCGCCCGGACAACAGCCACTGATCCGCTGCGCCGCGGCAGCCGCGCCCCGGCGACGGCCCCGCCGCCGCCGCACCCAGGAGTCCGGCACCCAGCCCACACCGGGCCGGACCACAGGAGGAGTCGCTTGAACACCCCGGAAGAACAGCCCAGCCCCGGCGAAGCCCTTGCCCGCGCCCAGGCGGCCCGCGCGAAGATGGCTGCCGCGCTCGATGAGGACCAGGGGCCCGAGCCCGATGAGCGCCTGGGGTGGCAGCCGGTCTGGAAGCGGCCCCGGACGCCGAAGTCGAAGGCGGCGAAGGAGGCGGAGCTGCGCAAGCAGCGGCGGCGGCTCCAGGACGCAGGACGTCGCCGTCTTGTCGCCGTGCAGACGCGCCGGCCCCGGTCCTGGCAGAGCCGGATCGGCAACGCGGCCGCGCGCCGCGACGCGCGTGCTCTGTCCCGGGTGCGGCACTCCAGCGCCTGGCTGTGGTGACGATGCCGGACATCGTCCACCGAGTGGAACCCGCGATGTTCAGCATCCGGTGGACGATGTCCGGCATCGGATGCGGAACATCGGGTGGACTCCATCGAGTGGAGAGTGGCGTCCACCCGATGGGCTCCACCAAGCCTCCGCCAACTTGAACCCGCAGGTCAATGGGCTGGTGTGGCCGATTCTCGAGGTGTTCACGCTGGTCGTGGACGGCTGTCTGCGGAGTAGATCATCTGGCGGAGATGTGCCGGGGCGGATCAAGCCTCAGGACAAGTCAATGGTAGTTCGAGGTAACGATCGGGCAGGGTGGACAAATGCCCGAGTCGCTCTTGCCCGGAGGTTTCGTCAATGCGGTCGTTCGTGTCGGGGACACGGTGCGCCGTCCAGCCTCGGCTCGCACGAGGTTCGTGGGTGATCTGCTGAGGTTGCTTGAAGCCCGTGGCTGGAGCGGTGCTCCGCGGTATCTCGGTATGGACGACGAGGGCCGTGAAGTCCTCAGTTACCTCAAGGGGCATGTGGCATGGGAGCCGCGACAACCTGCCGCTGTCTCATCCGACGATAGTCTGGCGACGGTCGCCCGGCTCGTGCGTGAGTTCCACGACCTGACTGCCGGCACCCCGCTGGCCGGTGACCAAGAGGTCGTGTGCCACAACGACCTGTCGCCCAAGAACACGGTCTATCAGCTGTGTGAGGGAGAGCTTCGACCAGCGGCTTTCATCGACTGGGACCTCGCGGCACCGGGCGCGCGGATCCATGACATCGCTCATGTCTGCTGGCAGTACGTCGAACTGGGTCCTTCGGTCACCGATGTCGAGGAGGCTGCCCGGCGGTTGAGGCTGATTGTTGACAGCTACGAGTTGGCGGACCGGCAACGCCTCGTGTCCACGATCTTGTGGTGGCAGGACCGGTGCTGGCGGGGCATCGAGTCCCAGGCCGATGCCGGTGACATCGTCATGGCCCGGCTCCGTGACGCAGGGGCGGTAAGGCATGTTCGGGCGGCCTATCAGTGGGTTTCCGATCATCGGGGTGCACTGGAACGCCCAGTGCGGTGAGCGCGTGAGTAACGGTCGCGGTCGGTTCGCTGGTTCCTTCCCGTGGCGGTCGGACGGTCTTCCACGATCCGACGCGTGCTGGATCCCGAGCTGCTGGAATGGATCACCACGCGGCGCGCGGAACTGGACGAACGCGAAGAACAACTGGCCAAGCAACTGGCTGAAGTGCGGGCCGAGCGGGACGAACTCGCCGTCGCCGAACGCGTCCTTGAACGGATGACCGGGCAGCTCGCTGAGGAACGTTCCTCAGCCCGGCCGATGCCTGGACAGGTGGGCGGACGGGCGGTGACGCTGATCCCGCACCGTGAGCCGGGCGTGGAGGAGGACGCGCTCCCGTGGGACTACCAGCACATCATCGCCGCCGTGCGGCAGGCCGCCGGACCGGTCATGGCCCGCGAGGTCGGCGAGGTGGTGGGTGTGGACATCAGCGTGAAGGCCAAGCTGGAACCGCTACGCAGCAAGCTCGTCAAACTCGTCGATCGCGGCTGGCTGCGCAAACTGCCCGACGGCCGGTTCACCACCCGCCTGTGACCTGGAAAACCGCTACTCGGAACAGGCGTAACCGGGGTGTGCCCGGCGGCCGTTGGAAGTGTGTGACGAATACCAAAGAGCACGCCAAGGACACCTGCCCGCTTCTCTACCAGTGCCGTCTGCCGCTGTCCACGCGCACCGTCAACCACCTCGCCGATCTGCTGCGACGCCACCTGAAGGCGATTCGCTCCAGGTGGCGCATCCTGCCACCCGGGAAGATCGCGGTGATCACCCTGGCCGTGCTGCGCCACGACCAGCGCCTGGCCGACATGGCCGGCGGCAACAACGTGTCCGAATCCACCGTCCGCCGCCGGCGCGACGAACTGATCGGACTGCTCGCCGCCCAGGCACCGCGCCTGGACCGTGCCCTGAAGAAGGTCGCCAGGCAGGGCAGGGAGGTGGTCCTGAACCGCCGCACCGTCAGCAAGTACGCCCGGGCCCATACCTGGCAGGAGGTGGTGCGTCGCCCGCCCCGCAAGCCATCCACCCTGGATCCCTACCTCGGCTACCTGCAACAGCGCTGGGACGAGGGACAGCACAGCGCGAAGATCCTGCATGAGGAACTGCAGGCCAAGGGCTATCTTGGCCACTACCAGCGCGTGAAAATGGCCGTCGCGCCTCTGCGGCGGGGCCTGCCCGTGGACGAGCCGCGCGAGCGGCCGCCCTCCCCGCGCGAAGCCGTCCGCTGGATCACCACCCACCCGCACCGCCGCAGCCCGCATATCAACGACCGCCTGCCCCGGCTCCTCGACCACTGCCCTGAACTCAAGGCCGCCCACGATTTGGTCCGCCGATTCGCCGCCATGCTCGACAACCGCGATGCGACATCCTTGCCAGAGCGGCTGGACGATCTCGCGAACACCGGGCTGGCTCCGCCGACCGGCCTTGCCGGAGCGCTGCGCGAAGACCGGCATGCCGTGGCCCAGGGGATCGCAACCCCTTACAACTCCGGGGTCAACGAGGGCCGCATCACCGACGTCAAGCTGCAGAAGCGCCTGATGGCCGGTCGCGCCGACGTCTCCCTTCTCCGCCAGCGCGCCGTCCTGATCGCCCACCTCCGCCACCGGTACGCGGACCGGCCGACCGTGTCACCGAGATGATCTCCGCCTACGAAAATCTTGCCAGAGCCACGTTCACGTGTACGCCGACAGTCACACGTACGGGGTCCAAATCGCCGTACAGCGTCTCGCGTGCGACAGTCCGGGCAGCGCACGGCCTGGAGGAGACCGGGGCGGTGAGTACCGCACGAAGCCGGGCCCTGGACCCCGGCCCCGACGTTCTCGAGCCGGCCGTCCGCGACCCGCGCGCCCTGACCGCCGCCGAACGCGCCGCCACCGGCGACTGGACCGTCGAACCCGCCCCCGGGCTCCAGGAGTTCCGGCCCGGCCGGCGCCGCTTCGGTGGCGGCCGGGCCGATTCCGGTAGGTGGCCTTCGCCTGTGTCGCCAGAAACATGACAGAGCCGCGGCCTGCAGGTAGGGAAAGGGACCGGTCTTTCGGTGCTTCTGAAGCCGGTTGCGTCACCTTCCGAAGCAGGGATCCACAGGTTTCAGTTTGGTGGGGTCACGCGGGTCAGGGCGACGCGGGAGGTGACGTTGAGCTTGCGCATCGCGTTCGCCACGTGTTGCTCGACCGTACGGACGGACAGGTGGAGGGTATGGGCGATGTCTCTGTTGGTCAGGCCGGAGGCCGCGAGCCGGGCGACTTCCTCTTCACGGGGTGAGAGCTGCGTTCCGTAGCTGGGGCGGCCGAGTGTGCGGGGTTTGCCGGAGGGTTTGCGGGTACGCAGGGCGGACCGGACGCGGGCTGTGTCCCAGGTGGCGTTGAGTGCGTCGAAGCGTTCGGCGCAGGCGTCCAGTTCTTTGACGGCGGTGTCCTCGTCGCCGCGGGCCAGGGCGGATGTGCCGGCGGCTTCGGCGCACAGGGCCGCCGTGTAGGGGCGGGGTAGCGCCGCGTATGCGAGGGAGGCCGCGGTGTACTGCTCGCCGGCTGCGAGGGGGTGGCCGCAGTGCTCGGTGAGGATGGCGCGGCACCACAGCAGCGCGGCTTGTGCCGCGGGGGCGTCGCGTCCGGAAATTCCCTGGGCGAACTCCTCGACCAGTTCCCGCGCGATGCGGTTTTCTCCCACGGCCAGCGCGGCGGTGACGGCCCACGGCGCGAGTTCAGAACCCCATACCCATACGCCCTTGCGGCGGAGTCTGCTCCATGCGGCGGACGCCTCGGCCGCGGCTGTCTGATCCTGCTGCCGTGCCAGAGCGAGCCGTACGAGAGCGGCGGAGGTGGCTGCGGCCAGCGGGGCGGCGGCGTCGTCAAGCGAGCCGGTGAGAGAGGCGGTGGCCTGACGCCATTCGCCGCGCGCCAGGGCCAGCATGGCGTCCACGAGGCGGGCGTCGCCGACCAGGACCGGCATGTCCTCCGTCTCGGCGATGAAAGCCTGGGCGCGGGCCGCCAGCCCGGCCCAGCGGCCGGTCATCCAGTCCAGCACCAGGATGCTGCCCTGCGCGGTGTGTTCGATGTAGGGCGCACCGGCCCGCAGGGCCATTTCCATGCCTTCCCGTGCCAGGGCGGCCGTGCGGTCGCAGTAACCCAGCCATAGGGACGCTTCGGCCGCGTTGCACCGGCCGCGTGCCAGGTGCAGGAGGATGGCGGGGTCCTTGCTGGTGCCGGGCAGGTCGTCGAGATCCTGCCAGCCGGCCGGATCGCCGATGCTGATCAGCGCTGTCATCCGGTTGACCGCCACTGCCGTCCGGACGGTTTCGTCACCGGCTCTTGCGGCTTCTTCGGCCCTCTTGAGCCAGGTGAGGTTCTCTTCCAGCGAGGCACCCGGCCAGTAGGGCAGGGCCAGTGCGGCCATGACTCGGGCGGCCAGCCCGGGGCGTTCGGCCAGTTCGTCGACTGCTGTCTGCATTTCCCGCCAGCCCTGCACTCCGCGGCCGAGCTGGTTGGACAGCAGCAGCCCGAGGTCCCGGCGGACGGCGCCCCGCACCTCCGGGGGCAGTTCGGTGTCCTCGACGATCCGCCGCAGGACGTGCTCGGTCTCGTCCGAGCGCAGAGCGGCCTGGGCGCTGCTCGCCAGCATCGGCGCCAGTCTGGCTCGTGCCTTGGCGGAAACCGAGGGCGAGGCCAGGGCTTGCGCGAGCGGGGCGATGGCCTCCTGGTGCCGTCCCGTCCTGGCGCATACCTGTGCGGCGCGCTCGACAGCACGTAGCCAGGCGTTGACCGGACCGCCGAGCGCGCGGTGCTCGGCGGTCTTCAGCCATGGGACGGGGTGCCGATGGCCGAGCACGTCAGCAGCCCGGCGGTGCAGGTCCGCGCGCAGGGGTCCCGGCAGAGCCTCGCGCATGGCGGTTGCCGCCAGGGGGCCGGCGAATCCGTAACAGCTGTGGTCACACTCCTGCAGGACTGCGGCGCCCAGCGCCGCGAGGAGGGCTGCCTGGCTGCGGTCGTGGTCCATCCCGGCGACATCGGACAGTTCCCTCATGCCCGCCGGCTCCCCCAGTACGGCGGCGGCCCAGATGATCGGATGGTGCTCTTTATCGAGCCGCGCCGTGCGGGAAGCGATCAGCTCGACCAGCCGGACCGGTACGCCCGCCTCGTCCAGGCTCCCCACGTCATACCGCTGTGCTTCGCCGAGATCGCTGTCGCCAAGTATGCCGAGGAGGTCCACGACAACCTGGGGGTTACCCCCGGCCTGCTTGTGGAGGCGGGTCACGAGGCCGGGCGAACAACGCTCAGGGCCCAAGGCCGCATGTGCGAGCTGTTGGACGTCGTCCTCGGTGAGCGGCGCCAGCACCACCCGCCGAATGACCAGGGAAGGCGCGTAGGCAGGGGAGTCGCCCAGCGGCAGGAGCGGAAGGTCGAGCTCTTCGGGCCGGTAGGTCAAAACCACGGCAAGATCGGGGCGAGGGGCCGCCAGCAGGCGGCGCAACAGGGCAGCACTCTGTTCATCCGACCGGTGCACATCCTCGACCACCACCAGCGTGGTCCTGGTCCCCTCGGCGACGGCGACAAGTTCCCTCGCGGGGTCCGTTGAATCGCCCCGAGGGCGCCCATGGACAGCCAGAGATCCCTCGGGGGCGAACCGGAGAATGAGTGAGGTCTCCACGGAGGCGTGCTGTCGAGTGAGCGCTTGGACCAGACGGCTCTTGCCGGATCCGGCGACGCCCTCCACCAGCACCAGCAGTGGCTGCGCACCCTGACCGGCCAGTGTGCGCGCCAGCCGCTGCTCCCATCCTGACCTGCTCATGTCCACCACCAGATCAACATCAGGACGTACCGGGAAAGGGGCTGGGAGTTTTTTGCGTACCGTGATTCCAGTCTCCTCGATTGCCGGTCGTCCGGCTTGGCACGGAGCGTGGTGGGCATCGGGAGGACCTTTTTGAGGGGAAGGCTCCCGTTTCTGCTCTTCGCCACGACTGCCAAGGTGCCTGTGATGACCCCTGCACGAGCTGTCTTTCCCGCCACTGTCCCGGCCCGTCAGGTGGCCTTGTGTGTGATGCCGGCCCGCCCGGAATCCGTACCTGCGATGCGCCGCTTCGTCCGCTCCGCCACACGCCAGTGGGCCCTGCCCAAGACGACCGATGAAGCACTTGTCCTGGTGGTGAGTGAGCTGGTGACCAATGCCGTGCTGCACAGCGGCAGCACGGACGTGGAAGTCACGGTCGAGTCGACCGGGACGACGCTGATCGTCCGCGTCCACGACCACGGCCACTGGACCGCCCAGCCGGCCGCCCGGCGGCCGCGGGAAGAAGGCGAAGCGTGCTCCGGCCGCGGCCTCCACCTCGTCGCGGCCTGCGCCGACCGCACATGGACAACCTGCACGGGCGCCGGCACCACAGTCGCCGCAGAGCTGAACCTCCCCGCCCCCGCCACCCCGGTGTCCCCGCTGGTCAAGACCGACCCGCGAACCTGATCACACAGCGGCCCCCGCCCCGCCGCGTTTCTTACGTACCGCAATCCGCCATTCACGGCTAGGAACGCCCCTTGGGCCTTCCCTAGGTTCCTTTCACCGGCCAGCTGATGTTCATCCGTCGACAAGACGCACGACGCACGGACATCGGCCAGGCAGGTCGTGCCCCGCAAGCGGGTTGCTGTCATGCCCACGGCATGTCGGCCATCCCTTCACCGCTCCGCCGCCTCGCGCGGCGGAGCGGTGCACGAAGTTCACAAAAACGACCCCCACCGGTCGCGCTCTGCGCGCTCCCGGCCCATGAAAGGCACCGGCTTGAACAGTTCATGCAAAGTCCTGCGAATATCGCTGCTGGCCGTGACCACGGCCGCGCTCGTCGGCACCGGCATCGCGACATCGACCGCCGCCCCGGCCACCTTGACCGCCCCCGGCGTGCCGGCGGCGGCAGTCCCGGACACCTCCGCCCAGCGTCTCATCGTCGGCTACAAGCCGCAGGCTCCCGAGGCCACCTCCAACACCGAGGCGTCCAAGGACGCCGAGGCCAAGGGCAAGAAGGCCGGTAAGGACCTCGGCTTCGAACGCCGCCTGGGCACCGGCGCCGCCCTCGTCGACCTCGGCGCCGAGCTGAAGGCCAGTACCGTCGAGGACGTCATCGACACCTTCAAGGCAGATCCGGACGTCGCCTACGTCGTCCCGGACAAGCGGATGTACGCCACGGCCATCACCCCCAACGACACCGAGTACCAGCGTCAGCGGGACCTGTTCGAGACCGCGGCCGGAATGAACGTTCCCGCGGCGTGGGACAAGGCGACCGGCACCGGCATCAGGGTCGCCGTCATCGACACCGGCTACGTCGCCCACTCCGACCTGGCCGCCAACATCATCGCTGGCTACGACTTCGTCTCCGCCACCTCCAGTTCCAACGACGGAAACGGCCGCGACAACAATCCGGCCGATCCGGGTGACTGGGCGAACCGCGGCGAGTGCGGCACCAACAACGGCGAACCGGTACCTGAAGAGGACACCAACAACAGCTGGCACGGCACGCACGTCGCCGGCACCATCGCCGCCACCGTCAACAACAGCAAGGGCGTAACCGGCATCGCGTACAACGCGAAGATCCAGCCCGTCCGTGTGCTGGGCAAGTGCGGCGGTTCGACGTCCGACATCATCGACGCCATCACCTGGGCCTCCGGGGGCACCGTCCAGGGTGTTCCCGTGAACTCCACCCCCGCTCACGTCATCAACATGAGCCTCGGGGGCCCTGGCGTCTGCGACTCCGGAACGCAGAGTGCCATCAACGCCGCCGTCCAGCGCGGCACCACCGTCGTCGCCGCCGGCAACAACAACACAAACGCCTCGGGCTTCAACCCCGCGAACTGCAGCAACGTCATCACCGTCGCCGCCTCCGACCGGCAGGGCAACCGCGCCCACTACTCCAACTACGGCAGCATCGTCGATATCACCGCCCCGGGAGGTGAGACCACGGAACTGGACCGGACGAACGGCATCTGGTCCACCCTGAACAACGGCACCCGCAGCGTCGGCAGCGAGATCTACCAGGGGTGCCAGGGCACCAGCATGGCCGCCCCGCACATCGCCGGTCTCGCCGCCCTGCTGAAGGAGGCCAAGCCCTCCCTGACACCCGCTCAGATCGAGTCGACGATCAAGAACAAGGCCCGCACGCTGCCCGGAACCTGCACCGGAGGATGCGGCGCCGGCCTCTCGGACGCCGGCGCCACGGTGGCCTCCGTCCTCGGCACCCCGACCGACCCGACCCCGGGCGGTAACGCACTGGCCAACGGCGGATTCGAGCAGGGCGCCACCGCCTGGACGCAGAACGCCAACATCATCACCAACTCCACCCAGCAGGCGTCACACGGCGGCTCCTGGTACGCGTGGATGATGGGCAACGGCACGACCGCCACCGAAACACTGACGCAGAACAGCATCGCGGTGCCCTCCGCCAGTGCCCCGAAGCTCACGTTCTGGCTGAAGACCACCACCCAGGAGAGCGGCACGACCGTGTACGACACCCTCAAGGTGAAGGTCAACGGCACCACGCTGGCCACCTACTCCAACGCCAACGCCAGCACCTCCTACGTCCAGCGCAGCATCGACCTGAGCGCCTACAAGGGCCAGACGGTGAAGCTGGAGTTCCTTGGCCAGGAGGACGCCTACCAGGCGACCGTCTTCCTGGTGGACGACGTCACAATCGGCTGATAAAAAGCGGGCGCGAGACCCTCCCGGGCCATCCACACCACCGATAGCCTCGCGCCCGCACCGCCGATCGCGACACCGTACCGCCGGACGAGCAGTCCCCGAAGTCGACGGAATCCGCGAACGGCATCTGGGAACTCCGGGCCATCGGCACCCACGACAACGAAACCAGATACATCGTTTCCCAGGATTCAACCTTCCGGCTTCAAGGCAACCACACCCTGATCAGGTCCTGCGCGAAACAGAGACGTTCCGGCAGGCCCGCCCCGAAGCAGCCAGGCGACACCGCACAGCGCACTCCTCATGACACGACGATCACGGGCCGCCCAGGCAGAGCAGGCGGCCCCTGGCTGTTCCTGACCAGGGCGGCCACCGAACAGTCCGCGGGAAGACACCATGCTGCATGCCCATTCCAACGATCCCGAAGCGACGTTCGCGGCTGTCTTCCGTCAGGCCCTGCATTCGCACGGGCTGTCGCTGGAACATGTACGCGAACATCTCCAGACTCATGGGATCACCCTCAGCGTCGCCACTCTCAGCTACTGGCAAAGCGGGCGCAGCCAGCCCGAAAGGGCACTGTCCCTGCGCGCCGTCGACGTGACGGAACCCCTCCTGGGTTTCCCAGCGGGCGCCCTGCGCTCACTGCTGGGCCCCCGCCGCCCACGAGGCTGGACCCCGCCCCAAGGCCCGACCGCCGTCCGAGACATCTACGGGGACAACTCCGAGGTCGAGCACGTCCTCGGCGACGCCTTCCCGTACTTCAACGCCGGCCTCCGGCGCCTGGTCATCCACGAGACGGTGCGCATCAACGAACACCGCTTCGTCGAAGAGACCCACGTCACCGTCGTGGTGCGAGCCGTGCGCAGCGGCGTCCAACACCTGAGCGTCATCCACTGCCTGGACTCCCCAGACGCCGAAACGATCGACCTCAGCCTCCCCACGGGTCGCCACCTGCCACCCGATTCCTGCCGGAAGTCAACTGCGTGGCAGCCGACATCCCCCTCGGCCGTGCCCTGGTCATCAACGAGACCGCAGTCGTGGAGTACACGCTCCGAGCCGCCCCCACCACAAAGGTCTCCTACCTCCACGAGCGACGCTTCACCACACCCCTGCGGTCCTACCTCCTCCGCGCGCACTTCCACCCGCAGGCCCTCCCGTCGAACTGCTGGCACTACTACCGCAAGCAACTCGGCAACGAGCCCCCCAACCGCCACCGTCTGACCCTCGACGACTTCCACACGACGCACCTGCTGCCCACAAAATGCCCATCCGGCGTATACGGCATCACATGGGACTGGCCGGACTGAAGGGCTGGTGCTGATCCCATCAGAATCGAGCACGAGGAAATGTTCGGCCTTGCGCTCCTACCGCCGGTGGAGGCGACGGCAGCTGACCAGCCCCCTTGCGGGCGATGCGATGCGGCCTGCGGGGGTTACGTCTGCTTCGAGGACGAAGCCGGGTTCACCCGTAGGCCGCCCCGGGGACTGACCTGGGGCCGGCGCGGAGTGACGCCGGTCGTCACCATCAGCGGCCAGCGTTCGGGACGGCTTCCGGTGGCCGGGCTGATCGCGATACGGCCCGGTCCCCGGACCCGGCTGTGTCACCGGCTTCGATCTCACCACGCGGGCAAGGGCACACGTCGCAGCGTCGGCGAGCGGAACTTCATCACACTCCTCGACGGCGTCCACCAGCTCGTCAAAGCGCCGATCATGCTGGTCTAGGACCGCCCGAACGCCCATGTCTCCCGCAGGATGCGCGACCTCGTGATCGAGCGGGAGTGGCTGACCGTGTTCCTGCCGCCCGCCTACTCACCCGGCCTGAACCCCGCCGAGTGGGTATGGGCCCACGTCAAACACGGCCTCGCCAACCTCGCCGTCATGGCCCTCGGCCGACTCAGACCCACGCTTGGAAGGTAGGACCAGCTCAAGACACAAAATCCGACCGAAGTGCTTATTCGTCTGGGGGAGTTATTCCAGGAAGCTGTCGATGGGCGCCGCGTCGTATTCCGTTGCGCCCGCCGTGGTGATGCCGCTGGTTGAGCCGGGCAGCCGCAGAGAGTTGACGGCGCTCACACAGAGGTCGGCCGTTCCGTCACGGTCCGTGTCGCGCAGTCGTACGAGGCCACCGAACTGGTCGTCGGCCGTCAGCGGGCCCGGTACGCCAGGGGTGTTGCGGGCGAACCACTGCGAACCGGCACCGGGCAGGCCGCTCGCCCGCCCCTTGAAGACGTGCACGCCGCCCGCGTAGTCCCGGCCGTCGATATCCTCGCCCGGCACGCCGACCGCGAGATCCGCGTAGCCGTCGCCGTTGACGTCGCCCGCCGAGACGGATGAGCCGAACCCGTCGTAATTCTCCGGGGATCCGGCGACGCCACTCGTCGACTGGGTGAGGCGGGCGCTTCGGGACGGGCCGCCGGACGAGCCGTACCAGACGCTGACGCGGCCCTTGTGCTTCGAGTAGAGGGATGTGCCGATGGCGATGTCGCCGTAGCCGTCCTTGTCGAAGTCGGCGATGACACCGTCGCCGCCGCGCCCGGAGCTGCCGCCGTTGCCGGACTGGGACTCCAGGCGGAGGCTCTTGCCCGGGGTGAGCGAGCTCGCGCCACCCTTGATGAACCAGGCGTCGGACGCGATGTACTCGGGACTGACCACGTCGCCGATGATCGCGAGGTCGGTCTTCCTGTCGCCGTTGACCTTGCCGGAGATCAGGGCCGAGGCGTAGAAGGACGTCGTCTTGTCGAGCTTGGTCACGGTGCCGGTGGTGCCGGAGCGCTTGAGCGGGCCGCGGTAGACGTAGGTCATGGATTCGTTGATGACGGCCAGGTCCTGCTTGCCGTCCCCGTTGAAGTCGCCGGTCGCCAGGTCCTTGCCCATGTAGTTGTTGCGGCCCGGGTTCTTGTTCGGGAGAGTCGTTCCCTTGGACAGGCCCGAGGCGGAGCCCCACAGGACCGTCACGGCGCCCTGGAAACCGTTCTCGCCGGTCGCCGCCACCGCGAGGTCACCGTATCCGTCGCCGTCGAAGTCCGCGGCGGCCCGTACCTCGCCGAACATGTCGTCGGCCTCGTCGGCGCCGGGCACGCCGGGGCTCGCCTGGGTGATGCGCTGCTGCCTGGAGCCGGGCCCGGTGGCGGTCCCGAAGACCACGGTGACGCCGCCGCCCCCTCTGGCGCTGAAGCTCGAGTACGCGTAGTCGCGGTAGCCGTCGCCGTTGAAGTCGTCACCGTGCTTCGCGGGCGCGGCGCTCGCTGCCGCGGCGGGCAGGGTGAGGGGGATGAGGCCCGCCACCAGGAGGGCGGCGAGCGTGGCCGTTGTGCGGATGCGCATGGGTGTTGGGGTTCCTTCTGAGTCGAGGGGCGGCGAGAGCGAAGGGGCGCAGGCCGTGGGATCAGTCGGCGGACCGGGCGCCGAAGCGGGATGTCTGGCCGGGTGGCGCGTGGGGGCGCCGCGCCGTCACCGGAAGTTGTCCCGGGTGACGGGTGGGCTCGGCCAACAGGAGACCGGTGGTGGGATCGAAAGGTTGTACGAGGAGCAGAGTCGCGTCGCAAAAGACCGCGATGTCTGCCAAGTACTGGGCACAGTCAGTGCCAGCGTTCGAAGAGATACCACTTGGCCTGTCCTGGGAGTTGGTGGCGCCAGAGCCACCAGGGCAGATTGCGGCGTGGGACGAAGTCCCACAGATCGTCGTCGGCTTCGTTGCCACGTGGCTGGGTGCGCAGCAGAGCCAGGCATTCCCGGTCGACGGTGCGGTGCAGCCGCGCGACGTGTGCAAGCGCCACGGTGCCTTGGTGCTGCCGCGTGGGGTCGGTGGCGCGGAGCGCCCGGGCGACGCGGGGCAGGATGGCCCGGGGATCGGTGTGGTGCAGGGCAAGCCCGATGACGGCGACGCCGACGTGGCGTTCACCGCGTTCGAAGGCCGCGTCGACGATGGCCGGGTCATGGACGCCGATCAGTCCGGTCCCATGCTCCCCGAGGGCTGTGGGCTGGGTCTCCGGGGTCTCTTCGTACGCCATGACCGGACGATAGGCCGAGCGGCTTGGTTCGAGCCATTGCATATCGGGGATCCGCAGCCCGGCGGGCGTCCTGTCCTTCGTTCAGGCACCGGACGTCGTCCTCGCGTCGCGGATACAGCTGACCGGGACGCAGACCACCAGCGACCTGCACGACATGATCTCCACCGCCACGCGCGGCATCAGCTGGGACGCCCGGACCCTTGGCCCCGACATCGCCCTGGACATCATGGTGGGCAGGCGCCACGACCTCGCCCTGCACCAGGAACACCTGACCGGCCTCACCCGGCTCCTGCTGGACGCCGCCGACACCATCGGCACGCCGGGAACTGCCCGCTCGGGCCGCTGCTTCCACTGCGGCGGAACCGGACTCGCCCGCCCGCTGTGGGGGCGGAGGCCGGGCACGCCTGAGCGGCTGGGCAAGCCCAAGGGGAGCCTGGGCAAGCCGCCCCGAACGGCGGCTTGCCCGCCCCACCCCTGTGCGCTGAGGTGGTGCCCGCGGGGCCGGACGTCCCGGCCGGGCTCGCGAAGGAGACACCCGGTGGAGACCTTCGAAGTGGGGGAGACGGTGGTGCGGCGCGACGTGCACCGCTCCGGGCAGGTGTGGAGCGAGCAGGCGCTGCGCGTGATCACCGATACCGGCGAGGTGGCTTTGTACACGTCGACGAGCAGCGTTTCTACAGCAGTTTGGGTTCTGGCTAAGGTTCTGTGAACCAGGCACGCTGAGTGATCGTTGTCAGCCGAGCGCGCGAAGGATGGCCTGCACTCCTGGCGATGCCGCCAGGGTCGCGGACTCTCCGGCGTCGAGCGTTAAATTCCACCTGGGTAACGGTGAAGGTCCTCCGGACGGCGCTGTACACGGCGGCCCCTGGGCGCCTGGTCCGCTCCTGCTGTTTCCTCAACGGCCGACTTCGCGCTTCCTGATCAATTCCAGGTAGGGTCCGGCTCGCCTGAAGAACAGACAGAACGACCTTGGGGGAGCGGGATTGTGAAGCGCTGGGCAAAGTGGGTGGCGGTCGGAACGGTGGGGGTGCCGCTGGCACTCGCCGTGGTCGCCTGCGCCGGGGAGAAGTCCCTGGAGGAGGCCGCGAAGGGTACTTGGGACTGCACGATCGCCGCCGGTGGCCGCGGGATCTCCGCGACGGTGGCCGTCGGAGACGGGACCTACCAGGTGAGCGATGGCGGCCGCGAGGGCAGCTCCGGGACGTGGCAGCTCTCCGGCGGGAAACTGGAGGTCAAGGGCGACGACGGCCCGTACCACGTCAGCGGTGTGCCCGGAGAGACGAAAGAGCTGATGGGCATGGAGTTCGGCGAAGGCAGTGGCGCGAAGCTGTCGCCGTGGAGCGTGGGATGGAAGGGCAACACCGTCACCTTCCCGTACCACGGCGCCAAGGTCACCTGCCAGAAGATGTAGGTCTGAGGGCCCCGGTGCCGCTATGACCGGTGCCGGGGCGCGGGGCTGGCCGCCGTGGGCCGTGGCAACGTCCCCGAGCCCGTCCTGTGGGACGCGCCGAGCGCTTCGCCGGCGAGATCCCGATGAGCAACGATGCGGGTACAGCAACCTCGCGGTCATAGGCGTGACGGGTCGTCTCACCGGACCCACTGCAATCGGCAGCGCCGACGGCTTCTGGGGCCCGAACGCCTCCTCAGCCCCGGGCTTCCCGCCCGGCATGAACGATGGCTCGACCATATGGATGCCGGACAGGACAAGAGGGCCCTGGAGCTCACCTCACCCCAGCTCCGAGCACCTCCGATTCGGCAGCAGCTCGCGCACTCACTGTGACGGCATCTCACAACCTGAGCCAGAACCTGAGTTGCGACAGCGGTTGTTCACCTCTCTGGGAGGCACCCGAATTTCGGGGGGTTCGATGTTCACGCGAAACAACAGCACCCTGCCCAACGCATCCGACGATCTGCTTAAGGCTCCAGCGCGGTGGGTGTTTGGGGCCGGCCGGAGGAAGCGTTCTGGAAGGGGTGCGGCGCGGCGGTATTCGCGGAACGACAGAGGAGACGATGGGGCAGGAGGTGTATTCCATGGGCGAGTACGTCAAAGCCAACGGAACGACGATCTGGACCGAGAGCAGAGGCCAAGGGCCCGATGTCTTGCTGATCGCAGGGCTGAGCGACCCCGCCGAGGCGTGGCAGGCGCAGCTCGACGGGCTGTCGGACCGGTACCGGGTCATCACCTTCGACAATCGAGGGTCGGGACGGACGCCGTTGCCCGACGGGCCCATGTCCGTGGCCATGATGGCCGACGACGCCGCGGAAATTCTCCGGGTGCTCCGGGTCGACAATGCGCATGTCGCCGGATTCTCGGGCGGCAGCGCGATCGCCCAGGAGCTGGCGCTCCGTCACCCGGAGGCCGTCAGCAGCCTCGTTCTCATGAGTACCTGGGCACGAGCGGACGCCTACTTCACCACCGTGACCCGATTCTGGCACTGGCTGGTGACGAAGGCGCCCGATGAGCGCGCCATGCTGGAGGCGTTCTTCCTGTGGATCTACACGCCTCGTGCCCACGTCGACGGTATGGTGCAGCGGATCATCGACGAAACGCTCGCCTTCCCGTACCCGCAGTCCGCCAAGGCCTTCCAGCGTCAACTGGAGCCGTTCACGCGGCACGACACGCTCGACCGGCTGTCCAGCATCACCGCACCGACCCTCGTCCTGGCCGGCGACCAGGACATGGTCACGCCGCCGCGGCTCGGGCGGGTCGTGGCCGACGCCATCCCGGACGCCCGCTTCGAGGTCATGGTGGGGGAGGCCCACCAGCCGTTCCAGGAGTCCCCGGACGTGTTCAACGCACGAGTCGACGCCTTCTGGCGCGAGATCGACGGCGGGACCCTTCCGTCCTGATCCTCAAGCGCCTTCCAGCGACGGCCGCTGCCGTCATCCCACTCCGCCCGGCGATGGCGCACCGGCGGCCTCACACGCCGGGGTCTGGCGGGCCGCCGCCAGTGTCTACATCATGAGCGCCGGGCGACTGGGGGCCATTGCGGCCGCGCTGCGCTGGCCGGCATGTGCGTTGGTGGGCTGGTTCTGCCATCTCCCGCCGTACCGGCTGACCGCAGCAGGGACAGGAGCGCACTTCGGCGCACCTGGAGTCCGATCAGAGCCGCTGAGTACCGGCGCTGTCGAAACTCGTGAAATTTTTCGACTCGCTGACGGACGCTGACTGCCTCCCAAGCTGGTGCCCAAGTGCTGTCCGTTCTCGGGCTCTGGCTCAACTTCTGTGGAGGCGGTCCTCGCGGCGACCTGCCGAGGACGCAGCGGCTGACTCGAAGGGAGGCATTCGAGGCCTGGCCGGGTGCGGGGGCAGTGGGCGGGTCGTCGCCGCCAGGTGCGCGACCGGGCGGCGGTCCGGGCGGCGGTCCGGACCGCCTGATCTTCCAGGCAGAAGGCCGCGGGCCGGGCGATGTCCTGCGCGTGCTGAGTCCCGCTATGGGGTGAGGCGGGAGGCACCTGGTGGGCCCAAGCCCGCAAAGTGCACGGAGAACGGGACGGCACCCGGGCCTTGATCGAGGTCCTGCTGCTGAACCGCCACCTCGCCCACGAGCATGTCGTCGCTGGCCTGGCCACCGCGCTGCGGGCCGGCGCACTGACCGCCGACGCGGTCGCCCTGGAGGCACGCAAGGCCGCCCAGACGGAGGACGAGCCAACCATCGGCACAACCATCCCGGCGGCTCTCGGGCAGACCTCGGCCACCGTCACGTCGCTGCACGAGTGGCGGCTCGCACACCTTCCGCCGGACACCAGACCGCTGCCGTCGGTGACCCCCTATGACCAACTGCTCCGAAGTCGCCGCACCAGCGGCAGCGACCACCATGAGGGAGGAGCACAGTGACCCTGCCCCGCCAGCGAGGCTTGACCGAGCAGGCCGCCGACGCCGCGATCGACACCGCCTGCCGCCTGCTGCGGCTGCCGTCGATCCGCAACGAGTTCAACGAGATCGCCGACCGGGCGGTCAAGGACCAGATGACCTACCGTGGATTCTTCGCCGAACTGCTGATGACCGAGTGCGACGACCGGGCCCGACGCCGTTCGGAACGACGGATCAAGGCGGCCGGCTTCCCGCGGGAGAAGTCGCTGCGGGCCTTCGACTTCGACGCCAATCCGAACATTGACGCGGCCACCGTTCACACCCTTGCCGGCTGCGAGTGGATCAAGAAGAGCCAGCCGCTCTGCCTGATCGGGGACTCCGGCACTGGCAAGTCCCACATGCTCATCGCGCTGGGCACCGAGGCGCCGATGAAGGGCTACCGTGTTCGCTACACGCTGGCCACGAAGCTGGTGAACGAGCTGGTCGAGGCCGCAGACGAGAAGCAGCTGAACAAGACCACCGCCCGCTACGGCCGCGTTGATCTTTTGTGCATCGACGAGCTGGGCTACATGGAACTGGACCGTCACGGCGCTGAGCTGCTGTTCCAGGTTCTGACCGAACGGGAGGAGAAGAACAGTGTCGCCATCGCGTCCAACGAGTCGTTCGGCGGGTGGACAAAGACGTTCACCGATCCCCGACTCTGCGCGGCCATCGTCGACCGCCTGACGTTCAACGGCACGATCATCGAGACCGGCACCGACTCCTGCCGGCTCGCCTCCACCCGGGCACGAGCTGAGGAAACCGCCAAGGCCGGCTGACCGCCTGAGGCGCGACTCGACGGCCCGCCTCAGGGCGGCCCCGGGAGGCAGAACAGCTGCCCGGGGCCCACCCTGAGGACTGGTCACTTTCGCCAGAACAGGTGGTGCGTCACCCCGCTCGGGCTGGGAACGACCTCCAGGTGGAACCGGTCGAGCAGCTCATCGGGGGACTCCCAGAGCCGTACTCCGGACCCGAGCTTCACCGGCGAGACCGCCACGTGCATGGTGTCGACGAGGCCGGCGTCGAGAAACTGCCGGATGGTGGTAACCCCGCCGCCGAGTCGGACGTCCTTGCCCTGCGCCGCCTCCCGGGCCTGCTCGAGGACCGTGGCAGGGTCGCCATCGACGAAGTGGAACGTGGTGTCGGAAAGCGTGAGCGAAGGACGCTTGTGGTGGGTCAGGACGAATACCGGGGTGCGGAACGGGGGCTCGTCACCCCACCAGCCCTGCCACTCATGGTCCTGCCAGGGCCCGCGCTGGGGACCGAACTTGTTGCGGCCCATGATCTCGGCGCCGATGTTGCGCGCGTAGTCCCGCGTGAGGTAGTCGTCCAGGCCCCGGCTCCCCCCGGGGTCGGTGCGCATGGGCCAACTTGCCGTGGCACCGGCCCAGGCGAACAGCCTCTCGGGCTCGACATGACCGAACGGCCTCTCGAGGGTCTGGTCCTCACCAGCACCGATGCCGTCACTCGAGACGTTGAAGTTCTGGACTCTCAATAGCTGAGCCATGCGTTCCTCCTGTGATGGGGCGATAACAGTGGTGAGACTCTCCGGGCCAGGAAAACTCATCGCCACCTCCGTGACCGGTCAGAAATTGGTTAACTACTGCTCTGACCGCATATTGATCAGAAACGGTTTGGGTTCTGGGTCGTTGGTGGGGTGTGAGTGATCTGGTGGGGGATGCGCGGCACCTGTCGCCGTCGGCGCAGGAGGCCCTGCGGCTGCGGGCGGTGGCCGCGCTGGTGGCGGGGCGGGGCCGCGAGGATGTGGCAGCGGTCTTCGGGGTGTCGCTGAAGGCGGTCGACACGTGGTGGGCGAAGTGGCAGGCCGGCGGTCGGGAGGCGCTGGTCATGCGTCCTCGCGGCAAGCCGGTTGGGGTGCACCAGGTGCTCGGGGAGGCCGAGCAGGCCGCGGTGCGGCAGGCGGTCCTCGATCACCGGCCCTGTGACGTGGGGCTTTCCGGGCAGCT
>NZ_JBSFUB010000056.1:0-46050 GCF_053591575.1 Streptomyces altiplanensis
CCGCAGCGACCTCATAGACGGCTGCCTCACCGAGACCGGCCTGGCCATCAGACCCACCTGAGCAACCCAACGACATCACGAGTTCAACCTCAGTATGTGAACCGGCTGAAGACCATCTGGGAAGGCAATGCCGTCTCCGGTCAGTAACGCCGCTGCACGCATCACCGCTCAGGGAAGGAATCGATCCAGTGCCCGAGATCAACGATGAGGACTGGATGCGCATCGAGGCCTGGCGGGAGCTGCCCGCTCGGGAGCGACGGGTGTTCTCGGTCGTCGGTCCAGCGCTGAGCGGCAAGACCGCTTATCTGCGAGCAGTGCACGACCGCTGGCCGAGCGCCGTCTTGATCGACTGCCGGGGCATGAGCGCCGACGCTGTGGCGACACGCATGCGAGACGAGTGCCGGGCCGCCCCTGCGGGCCGCCCCTGCGGCTTCCTCCTCGCCAATGTGCAGTACGCGGGCGAGGTACTGACGTCGACCGAGCCGGCTCGTGTGGCGGAGGTCCTGGCACCAGGATTCCGGCGGTTCGAAGGCCGTGAGGTATGGGTCATGGCGGAGTACGACTCCGAACGTGTGGCACCGCTTCCGTCGGGCGAGTACCAAGTGGTCCTGCCCGCGCCCCCTCCGGCCGAAGCAGCAGCCGAGGAACCCGAAGCGGCCCGCCGACTCGGAGCGCTGGCCGCCGCGGAACTCCGGCAGGTGCCACTGTCCGTCTGGAAGCTGCTCTGCGAGTCGAGTGGTACGCGGGAAACCGTGTCGGCCCTCCTCGCCTTCGCCGAGCAGCAGGCTGATGTTCTGGCCGTCGACGAGGTCCGGTCATCGGTCGCTTTCCGTTCCGACGCTCTGCTCCACGCATGGCGACGAAGGCAGCCCTGGGATTCCGCCGACCAGTCCCGGGTTGTCGGGGCACTGGTGTCCGCCGTGGAGGACGGTGGGCCAGGGCTCTGGGGTCGCAGTGGCCCAGTGGGGCAGTACGCCGCACATGCTCTCCCGCTTCATGCGGCGCTCGCCGGCGGTCTGCCCCGACTCCTGGAGGACGGCCGGATGTTGGCCCAGTGCACAGCTTCCGCCGTGCGCGAGGCCATCGCCGTCGCCTACCCCGATGGTGTGCCCTACGCGAGTGTGGCAGCCATGCTCCACTACCTGGAAGCACAGGGCATCACCCCCTCGTCGCAAGGCGAGTGGGTGGCTTGGCTTCATCACGCGGCACTCAGCTCGGGACGCCGGGAGCTGGCCGAACAGCTACTGGCTTCGGGGGTTCCGCTGCCGTGGCGGACAACATGGACCCACTGGCGTCCCATGGGAATCTTCGGCCAGGTTCCGGACCAGGCCGGTCGTGTCGACGAACTCGGCGTGACATCCGGTGAGTCGGGCCTGCGTGTCGTCACGGCCCGGGACATGACGACAGGCAAGAACGCTCACCCCAAGCACCGGTATGTCCGCCAGGAGTGGAATCCGGCAACCGGTGAGCCTGCCATCGCGCCGGTACATGTGCGGGCCTCCTTGGCCGAAGGCGGTCTTCCTTGGTACAACGCACGCCGGCTGCCGGGTTCCGATGCACCTGCCGCTGCCTTCGCTCGGCACACCGACAGTGGCTGGCAGCTGGATACGGACACGATCGCTCTTCCTCCCCGCTGCCCGTCCGCAGTGACACAGGGAGTGCATGTCGACGGCAGCTGGGTGCTTGCCGGCACCGCGGGCCTTTTCGCCGTGTCCGTGCAGGCGGCGGAGGGCTCCGGTCAAGCCGCGTACCGCAAGCAGCCCCTCGTCGCCGCGCACACCCGGTCCGCCCCATGGCCCCTGCCGCGGTCCGCGTCCGCTGCTCTGCGCGGCCGCGGGATGCGGGACTGGCTCGAGGAGACGTTCGGTCCTGACACCTGCCACCGGCTGACTGAGAATCAGCTTCCCCCGGGTCTCGGCGACCGTGACGCGCGCAGTTTCCTCCTCGAGACGGGCCTGCCCGAGATCAGCGACTTCCTGAACCTCGCCATCACCCCGCGGGACGACCGCCCGTTGCCCGAAGTGGCCTGGCCCGGCCGGGGGCGGGACGTACCCCGCCAGCGCCGTGCCAGGAGCGAGGCACCCAGCAACGGTCCGTTCTACGAGCTCGGTACCTGGATGTACTCCGGGCTGCTGCTCGACGGCAGCACCGGCCGCCTCTTCCGGGACACCACGGGTGGCTCGCCCGACCCCGTCGCCGGCAGCAGCCTCACGCAGTTCTTCGCCATGGTCCGGCTCTACGACGAGTTCCGCAGGACGCACTTCCCGTACGCCCCCGACCACAAGGACGCGCAGAGCAGCCTCACGGCGTGGTGCCGACAGATCGACGGCGTCGCCGCCCGGGCCGAGACCTGGACGCTCATTCTCGAAGGGTACGACTTCGAGGACAGCACGTGGGACTTGGCTTCCTACGGGGACGAGTGGGTCTGACACCCGAGCCGGGGCTCACCGGCCGGAAACATAGGATCACTGACGTATGCAGACGTGTCCGCACAGCGGAGGACGGGACCGATGACCGGCACTACCGACACCTACGCACCTCACCCCCACATAGGCGGCCGCACCGCAGCACTCCGTGCCCTCGCCGCCTGGCGGATGGAGTGGCCCGGTGCCCCGCGCGTCATCGTGGTAACCGGTGACTCCGGCAGCGGACGGTCACGGCTGCTCACTGGTTTCCTGATGTTGTGCGACCCGCAGTTCCGCAAGCGGCTGCCCCTGGACGAACTCGATCCATCGACCATTCCGCCCGATCTGTCAGCCCCGGCGGTGACCAGCACGCCTGGGCTCACGTCGGCTCAGATCCTGTGGCTGATCGCCGATCACTTCGACCTCGGCGCGAGCAGCACAGGAGATGTTTTCACCAGGCTGGCCGCCCTGGACGACGCCGTCACCGTCGTCGTCCCCGACGTCGACCGCGCCGGCCCGGTCCGGTCCGGCCGGGAGCCCGCCCGTGTAGTGCGGGACGTGCTCAAGCCATTGGCCACGACACCGACCGTGCGCCTTCTCACCGACGTGCCGCGTGGACTCGCCGCCGAGCTCGCGGAGGGCTTGCCGGCCGGAGTCGCGCAGATCATCGACCTCGACGCCCCTCAGTGGGCCGACCCCGAGGGTCTGGTGCTGCACGCCGATGCGGCCCTGAATCCTCAGTCCGGCGCCCCCGAGCTGCCGTTCACCGTCGACCCCGGGCAGCGTCGCCGGCTGGCCGAGGCCATCGGTCGGCGGGCCGGGACGAACCACCTCGTCGTCCAGCTGGCTGTGCACAGCATCCTGACGGCGCCCGACGGCTTCGACCCCACCGACGACCAGTACCTGCCGGCGTCCGTCGGCCAGGCCCTGGACCTGCACTCCCGCCGTCTCGGCAGTGACCCGCAGACGCTGCGGCTGATGCTCACCCCGCTGGCACTGGCCGAGGGCGCCGGGGTCCCGGTGGGGCTGTGGAGGCGACTCGCGGTCGCGGTCGCCGGGCCGGACCTGGCCGAGGCGATCGGGAACGGCATGACCCTCGTGGCGCCGTTCGTCGAACCTGTCGAAGAAGAGGACGGCCGTACGCTGCTGCGTCTGCTCCACCCGGCCATCGGGGACGAGATCCGCGCCGGGCTGGCAGGCGTCCGCACCGCCCAGTCCCAGATAGCCGTGGCACTGCTCGAGGCCGTACCGAACCAGGACTGGAGCCGAGCCGATCCCTACGTACGCGACCACATAGCGGGGCACACCCTCGAAGCCGGCATCCTTCCCCAACTCCTGACCGATCCAGGGCTCTTCGTCCACGCGGACCCGGTACGGCTGCGCGCGGCCATCGAGGCAGTCCCGACGGAAGAGCTCGGGCCCCCGGCCCTCACCTATCTCCGCACCGCTCCCCTGCTGACGCGTACCGAGGCCCCGGCCCAGTTGCGTGCCGCCCTGCTGGAGACCGCGTTCGTCGAGGACGGCCTGCCCGAATACGCCGCCGCGGTCCACCGGCTCGGCATCGACCTCCCGTGGCAGACCCTCTGGAACCTGCCGGTCCCGGGCATCCACGCGGTGACCATCGGGAGCATCCCGGCGTCCGGCGACGAACCGGCGGTCCCCGTCGCGGCACTCGCCGTCCCGGAGGGCACACCGGACGCGTACCCGGTCGGTGCGCGGGGCGGGTCCGCACTGCTCGTCCACAGCCTCGTCCAGCGGACACCCCTCGGCGACACGTCCCCCGAGCGGATACTGCGGCCTTCCGAGGAGGAGCGCGCCTCTGCTCCGCTCGCGCTCAGCGTGGGCGGGGACTACCTGCGGGTGTGGAGCCGCGCCGACGAGGAGGTCGTGGCCGCGCTGATCTCCGACGTCCCCTTCACCGGCGCCGACCTCTCCCCGGACGGCATCCTCCTCGTCGCCACCGAGCGTGGTGCGAAGGCCCTGCGGATCCTGGCGCAGACCCCACCGATAGCCTCGTAGAACCGACCCCACCCAGGCAGAACCGTTCCCGCCGACCCCGAAGGAGCCCCGCGTGACCACCCAGGAGCAGGCGCTCGCCACCGCCGACCGTTGGCTCAACCCCGACGGCGGCGAGGCGCCCCGCCGCGAGGTCAGGATGCGGGAGTTCGACCTGGGCTGGGTCGTGTGGGCCGCGCCCGCGCCGATGGAGCGGGACCCGCAGACCGGGGAGCGGCGGCCGCCGGCCGAGATCGGGGACGCGTGCGGGGTCGTGGACCGGCGTACCGGTGAGCTGACGGTCTGGCCTTCGGTGCCGGTCGACGAGGTCGTTCGGATGTACCGGCAGAAGCACGGCGGCGGTGCGGCCCCGGCGGAGGGCGCCCGTCCGGTGACCGGCCCGGGCAACACCGCCGTCTTCACCTACACCGACCCGGCCACCGGCGAGGAGACGACCCTCTTCCGCAACTCCGGCCCCGGGCTCCCGCCGTCCGAGTACCAGGCGGCGGGCGAGCTGCGGCGGATGGGCGTGCCCGACGAAAACGTCCTCGCGATCCACACCGACCTGCGCCCCAGCCTGCTGCCCGGCGGCTACACCGCCGAGCTCCTCAGCACCTTCCGCAACGCCAAGCTCTCCTGCACCCAGACGTACGGCGCCCGTCCCGAGGACCGCGCCGAGGGCATCGCCGGACTGGTCCAGCACGTCGAGATGATGCACCAGGTCGCCGGCCAACAGCCACCGCCCCGCCCGCACCGCGTCCCGGTCCCCGCACACGTGACGCCCGCCGGGCCGATGCGCGACGCGGCGCTCGGCCGGTACCTCGTCGAGGTCTTCGGCCAGGACGGGGTACTCCGCTACGACGCCGACGACGTCACCGGCAGCCCCCTGCCCGAGGCCGCCCGGGCGACGCTCACCTGGGCCGGTCTCCCCGCCGACCTGCCCCTCTTCTTCACCGCCGACCGGCCCGACAGCCCGCCCGCGGGCGGGCTGTTCACCGACATCGCCACCAACCTGCGCGAGCGCCGCAGCCCCGCCGACCCGGAGAAGGTCAACGCGCTGGCGCATCTCGCCCGTATCGGCTGGGACGGGGTGGCGGTCATCGCCGTGCAGTGCCGACCCGGCACGACGGAGCCCGACGGGCTCGGCGCCCTGTGGGCGATCGACCCCGTCAACGCGGCCGCCCGTTACGTCAACATCTCCGCCGCCGCCTTCGCCCGCTCCCTCGCACTCCTCGCCACCACCCGCCGCCGGATGCAGGGCATGGACCCGGTCGCGGCCGGCGCGGCGGTCGCGGCGTTCCAGGAACAGCTGGCCGCCATCGACGCCTCGGCGCCGGCGCACCGGAACACGTGGTGGTCCCTGATCGTCGAGCAGATGTGGCACGGGCTGTTCTGACCGGGCCCTGTACGCCGTCCCCGGGCTGAGGGCGGCGTACAGCATCGTGCGTGGGGCAGGCACTCCGCCCCACGCCCCACCGGACGCCCGGGCGGGTAACCGGGCTTCGGCAGCCCCTCCTGCCCGACGGCACGCTCGCACCCCTGCGGGCCGAGGAATTCGATCTCGGTTACGTCGTGTACGCCGTCCGTGTCGTGACCGCGCTCCCCCGGCTGCCCCCTCGGTCCGGAGGACCGTGCGGCCGCTCGCGCCTGCGCCCGTACGGCCGCTCATGCCTGCGCCCGTACGGGAGGCCGCTCATGCCTGCGCCCGTACGGCGCGCAGGGTGCCGGAGCTCCGCATCATGACCGCGTAGACGCCCGCGGCGACGACCATGCCGACGGGCAGGGAGAGGTCCACACCGCCCAGGGCGCCGGCGATCGGGCCCGAGTAGAGAGTGTTGACGCAGAGGGCTGCCGCGATCACACCCGCCGAGACGCCGGAGGCACCGGCCAGGTTGACGCCGCCCGTGTACCAGAACGGGCTCCGGGGTGTCTCGTCCGAAAGCGCGAGGCCGTCGTAGCGGCCCCGGCGCAGCAGGATGTCGGTCGCGTAGACGGCCGTCAGGGGGCCGATCAGGACGACGATCAGCTGCAGGGCGTTGCTGACGGTGTCGAGGAAGTGGGAGACGAGCAGGCCGTAGAGGGTCAGGGCGACGGCGACGGTTCCGTCGACGATCACGCTGAGGGAGCGGCGGATGCGGATGCCGACGGCCTGGAGGGCAAGGCCGGCGCTGTAGGCGGTCAGGGCGTTGACGGAGATCGTGCCGAGGACCAGGGCGAGCAGGAAGACCGGGGAGAGCCAGCCGGGCAGGATCTCCTCCAGCGCGGTCTGCGGGTCGGTCATGTCGACCGCGGTCGCGGCGAACGCGCCGAGGGAGCAGACGATGACGCTGGGCAGGAAGGCACCGAAGGCGGTCCAGCCGACGATCGCCTTCGGGGAGGTCGTACGGGGCAGGTAGCGGGAGAAGTCGGCGCTGGTGGTGTAGGACAGCGGGCCCGAGGCGACCATGGTGGTGCCGGCGATGAGGACCGCCCACAGGCCGGTGCCGGTCAGTGGCTCGGCGGGCCGGTACGAGAAGTCGGTGTGCCCGACCACGGGGAAGGCCACGACGGCGAAGGCGGCGGTCAGGGCCAGGGCGATCGGGAGGTAGAGCTTCATGATCATCGCGTGGCCGTAGACGCTGATGGCCAGGGTGAGCGCGGCGATGACCACGATGACGGCGACCTTGACGCCGGTGGTCGCGGTGATGCCGGTCTTCTCGACGAGGGCGAAGGCGGCGGTCGCGGCGGCGGCCAGGTTCAGGGCGAAGTAACAGACGGAGACCAGCCAGCCGCCGACCGCGTTGTTCACGCGGTTGCCGATGACGCCGTACAGAGCCCGGGTGATCACTTCGCTGGGGGCGCCCGCGACCGGGCCCGAGGTGGCGAGGACTCCGGTGAGCAGCCAGAACAGGTTGCCGGCCACGATCACGGCGACGGCCTGCCACAGGCTCAGGCCCATGAGTATCAGGCCGCCTCCGATCACCAGGCTGAGGTAGTTGACGTTGGCCGCCGCCCATACGGAGAAGAGTTCCCGGGGGTGGCCGTGGCGTTCCGTTTCGGGAATGCGGTCGATGCCGTGGACCTCGACGCGGCCCGCGCGGTCCGAGGCCGGCTGCGCCGTCTCGGCCGGGTGGTGCGTACCGGGGTGCGGTTCGGGAGTCGCGGACGCCATGGGGCCCTCCGGGTGCTGATCGTGCCCACGTGTCCTGCGGGCGGAGCGCTGCGGGCAGAGCACTGCGAGCAGGCGCTGCCCGCAGGTCTTGCTTATTGGTCGCACACTCAATAGCTTGTGGGGTATGCCGTCAAGCGTCCAGCGCAAAAGAATCCGAAAAGATCCGGCCGACCGGCGTGCGGAAATCGTCGCCGCGGCCGCCGGAATCGCCCTGACCGAGGGGCTGGAGTGCATCACCCTGCGGCGGATCGGCGAGGAACTCGACGTCCGCCCGGGGCTGATCAGCCACTACTTCCCCGCCGTGGAGGACCTGGTGGCCGAGGCGTTCGGCCACGCCGCGAGCGCCGAACTGGACGCCCTGATCCCGGCCGAGCGGACCGACGGCACCCCGACCCGGCACCTCGCCCGCTTCTTCGCGCACGCCACCGGGCAGGCGTACGACGACATCAGCCGGCTGTGGCTCAACGCCCGGCACCTCAGCCGCTACCGCCCGGCCCTGTCCGACCGGGTCGTCGTGCAGGAGGCCGCCTGGCGCGAACGCCTCGAAGAGCTCATCCGCGACGGTGTCGGGCGAGGCGAGTTCCGCACCGACGACCCCCTGGTCGCCGCCATCAGGATCCTGGTCGTCCTCGACGGCCTCGGCGCCCACGCCAACACCGACACCGGCAACCGCCCGCCGGCCATCCGGCGGATGGCCGTCAGTACCGCGGAACGTGAACTCGGCCTGCCGGACGGCACGCTCACCGCAGACGCCGCGGTCAGCGGCTAGCGGTCAGCGGCTAGCGGTCAGCGGCTAGCGGTCCACAGCCAGAACGACTCACACGGGCAGCACGCCGCCCCGCACCCACCGACGCCCGTCTCCAGCAAGGAGCCACCCATGCCGGCCCGCCTCGCCCTGCTCTCCGCCCGTCTGCTCGACCCGGCCACCGGTACGGTCCTGCCGCAGACCGGCCTGGCCGTGACCGACGGGCGGATCACCGCCCTGGGGGACGACCGGGAGATCCGCGCGCTCGCCGACGCCTCGACCACGGTGATCGACCTGAAGGGCGCCGTGGTGACCCCCGGCCTGACCGACGGCCACCTTCACCCCGTCTCGGGCGCCGAACTGACCCACGGCCTCGACCTGTCCGGCTGCACCGGCCTGGACGAGGTGCGCGAGGCGCTGGCCCGTGAGGTGCGCGCCCTCGCACCCGGCGCGTGGCTGCACGGCTGGGGCCTGGACCCGAACGTCTTCGGGAAGCGGCCCGTCGAGACCGCCCCCTTCGATGCTGTACTCGAGGGCGTCCCGGCCCTCCTCCTGCTCTTCGACGCGCACTCGATGCTGGCCAGCCGACGCGCCCTGGAACTCGCGGGCGTGGACGGGCCGCGGACCTTCGACCAGGCTTCGGCCGAGGTGGTCTGCGACGCTGCGGGCCGCCCGACCGGTCTGCTCCTGGAGGACGCGGCCTGCGAGCTCGTGGAGCGTGCCGCCCCACAGCCCACCCGTGAGGAACGCCGCGCCCGGCTCGTCGCCGCTCTGCGCGCCATGGCCGCGGCGGGCCTGACCGGCGGGCACGTCATGGATGCCAACGGCGACAGCCTCGCCTTCTTCTCCGAGCTGGACGCGGCCGGTGAACTGCCGTTGCGCCTGCGGGTCGCGCCCTGGTGCCAGCCGGGCACCGACTCCCAGGGGCTGCGCGCGCTGATCGAACAGCAGGGCACGGGCGGTGTGCTGTGGCGCGTCGACGGCGTCAAGATCTTCATGGACGGCACCGTCGACAACGGCACCGCCTGGCTGGAACGGCCCGACTGCCACGACGAGTCCACACACGCCTTCTGGCCCGACCCCCACGTCTACACGCGGATCATCGGCGAGCTGCACCGGGCCGGGGTGCCGACCGCCACCCACGCCATCGGTGACGCGGCCGTCCGCCACGTCCTCGACTCGGTCGAGAAGGCGCAGGCCGGCGGCGAGCGCGCGGTGCGGCACCGGATCGAGCACATCGAGACCGTGCCCGACGACACGGTCCGCCGCTTCGCCGGGCTCGGTGTGATCGCCTCCATGCAGCCCACCCACTGCTGCGACTTCACCCGCGCCGATCACACCGACAACTGGTCCCGCCGCCTCGGTGAGGAGCGTGCCTCCCGCGCCTGGCGCTGCCGCGACCTGTGGGACTCGGGTGCCACCGTCGTCCTCGGCTCCGACTGGCCCATCGCCCCCTACCCGCCGCTGGGCGTCATGGCCGGGGCCCGCCACCGCCGTCCGGCCCGCGACCTGACCCAGCCCCCGCACGGCCCGGAGCAGGCGCTCACCGCCCTGGAGGCCCTCCAGGCCATGACCGTCAACGCCGCCCACGCGGCCGGTGAGGAGCACGAGGCCGGCCGCCTCGCCGTCGGGTACCGCGCCGACCTCACGGTCTTCGCCGACAACCCCCTCACCACCCCCGCTCTCGACCTGCCCGACCTGCCGGTTCTCCTCACCGTCCTCGACGGCAACCCGACCCACCGCGACGCGAACCTGTAACGCACCGGGCCGGGCGGCCGGCAGGTCCGGGAGCAGCCTTGAACCGGACACGAGGTTGCCTCCGGCACGTCAGCCGCTCTCACCGGCGCATGCCCCATGCCCACACCCGGCCACGTCACCGGCCGCGTCCCTGGTCACGTCCCCGGCCGCAGGACATGGGCGGATCCGGATCCGGAGCCATCCCTTTCCGGCATCCGCCCACTGCCGGCCCGGCGGGCCACGATCAGGCGAGCGGGCTGCCTCCGTCGCAGGGCCCCGGACTCTCACGGAGGGGTGGCGCAGCGCGTGCTTGAGGTTGCGCCGCAGCATCGTCGTACACACCGGCGTGAGACGGGGAAGAGTGAAGAGCCCAGCGCGCGTAAGTGTGCTCAGTACAGCGAGAAGCCACCGCTGTGCCGCCCCTGGCTCTTCTTCCGGGGCTGCGAAGGCTCCCCCTCCGGGCGCTTCGGCCCGTTCGGATCCGAAGGAGAGCCGCCGCTCGCAGGCGCCTCCCCCTGCCTGATCTGCTCGCGCTCCTCGTCCGAGAGCGCCTCCCACTCGCCGCGCAGGGATGCCATGCCGCTGCCCAGGGCGCGCGCCGCCGAGGGGTCGTCCAGGGCGTTGCGCAGGGTGACGCGGCCCGAAAGCATCTTCTTCGCCGTGTCCTGCAGTTCCTTGCTTGCGCCACTGCTGTCGTCGGCCAGCTTGCGCAGTGCGGAGTTCAGAGAGCGGACCTGCTCCGGTTCGAGCGCTTCGTCCCACACGCCGCGGTCCGGGGAAGACCCTTGGGGATTACGGGAGTTCTGGGGGTTCTGGACCATCTCGCTTCTCCTCACTTCTCGTCACCCCAAGTATCTCCCGTCACCCGAAATCGCTACGGATACGGTCTGCTGCCGGCAACTGCCCGGCCGACGCCCCACCCAGCGGCACACAGGACAGGAGCAGGAGCAGTCACGGTGGAGGACACGGGTCAAGAGCCTCGGGCTGTCGGAGTACGACTGCCGGGCGCTGCCACCGACCCCGGTCCGGATGCGGCCCCGAGCCGTCCTTCCCTCCGCCCGCGTCCGCTGCCCGTCCGTCTCCGGCCGCAGCGGGAGCGTCCCCGACACCGCGCCGGGCACGCCACAGCGGCCGCGACTGGCATCCCGCACCCGGGGGAACGCGGCGGTGTCCGCCGGAATGCTCAGCGCGATGGTGGCCCGGGACGGCCTCGCAGCGACTTCCTCACCTGCGTCCTGGGAAGCAGCGCGGTACAGGCCGTACTCCGCAGCATGGCCTGAGCCTCCGCCGCTCCCACCGCCCGGGCCCCGCGTTCTCTATGACGTCCCCCTGCTCCACGTCGGGCAACCGGCCCGCTGGGACGCTACTGGCTCCGCACCAGTGTCAGCCCGTGCCCGCCGGGGAGAGCGAGGACGCCACCACGGGCAAGGCCGCCCGCGAACCAGGCCCCGCCCTCCGTCTCCCCCGACCAGCGCCGCCACCGGAACGGGGCGCGCGCCACCATCACCGGCGTCCAGTCGCCATCACCGTCTCCTGTCCTGACCTGCACAGGGATTCCCCCGCTCACCTTGCCCCGCCGAGCCCTGCGGACCGAGGTCTCGTACTCCCACGAACGGGTCCGCAGCACCGTGTCAATCGTGCGCAGGCACCGCAGCGACAGGGCGGAGAGCGCCGGCGGGCGCAGGCTGACAAGCATCAGGAGCAGGGCGACAGCGGCCACAGCATCCGTGGAACCACCCTTGGACACCCCCACCGCGACAAGCAACAGCGCCCACACGGCGGTCCAGGCAACACACCGGACGCGGGCTCGCCGCCATGCCTCCTGCAAGGCCGTTCGGGTTCCCGGATCGTCGAAGGCGCAGGCCGTTACGGGAACATGGGTTTGCTGCCTCGTGCGAGTCACTCCTTGGAAGGCACGTGGTGTCCCGGGGCGAGGGCAGGCAGCCAAGCCCTCGCGCCGGCCGCAGAACCGACGGCGAAGTAACTCGCCGCTCTTCACGCCACGCCATGTGGAGAAACTTTCGGGAATCGACCCTGAGCAGGAACGCCTGGAACACCTACCGAGACGGAAGGCAGCCACTATGGAGGCGGAGATCCCGCCCCACCAGACGGGAACCCTGCACATGAGCTTCTTCTGGGGGCCGTTCACGTCACTCGGCGACGGTCCCTTGCACCGGATGTGTCGGCCCGTGGGGCTTTGGGTGGCGGTGATCTCATCGACCACCGCCACCAAAGGCCCCACCGTGTACGTACCAGCGGGGATGCGGCGTCGGATCAGCTGGGAAAGGGGCCAGGGGGCGGTGGTGTCATGGCCGTCCCGGCATCAGACGTACGCCGGCCCAGCAACGCCAGCAGCAGACCGCCGATCGTCATGAGCAGGCCGACTCCCGCCACCCCGAGACCAAGCATCCACGGCCCCTGTTCCAGGTCGGGATGGGTGGTCTTCGGAGTGCCTACAGGGGTGGCGAAGTGCTGCTTGCCCTTGTGCTTCACCGGCAGGGTCCTGTCGACGGGCGGCGAGCCCGCGGCCTTCACCGCGGCGGCGGCGTCGATCTGCCCGAAGCCGAGCAGCGCGTTCGGCCCGCCGCCCGGGTGCCGGGCCGTGCTGGTGAGAATCGCCCGGACCTGCGCAGGTGTCAGTTCGCGGTGGTGGGAGAGCATCAGTGCCACGACACCGGACGCGAGAGCGGTCGCAGGCGAGGTGCCGTCGACCGGCCAGAAACCACCGGTGTTCTTCGCGCTGGTGATGTCCACGCCCGGGGCGGCCACCTCGTTGTACTCGTGCACGGTGGAGAAGTCTGCGCGGCCGCCACCCTGTTCCGTGGCCGCGACAGCGATGACGTTGGCGTAACCGGCCGGCGCGGAAGGCTGGTTGAGTTCGTCCCCGCTGTTGCCTGCCCCGGCGAGGAGCGGCACCCCATGGCTGACCGCGTAGCCGATCGCCGCGACTTCGTCCTCGTTCTTGAAATCGCCGACCTCACCGGTCCCCAGGGACAGCGAGATCACATCGGCGCCGTGGTCCACTGCGTACCGGATGCCTTTCGCGACCGGACTCACACCGCGTTGCAGGTCCTCGTAGCCGTCGCCCTCGTCCTTGTCGGAGTTCACCCGTACGGAGAGGATCTTGGCCTTGGGAGCGACCTTGAGGACGTCCGAAGCCATGGCAGTGCCGTGGTCTCCCCAGTCCGGGCTTGACGGTTCCATGCCGTCCTCGCGGAAGTCCGGGCCGGTGGTCACCCGCCCCTTGACCGCGGGGTGGTCGGCGACCACTCCGGTGTCCAGGACCGCCACGGTGATGCCTTCGCCCTGGCTGAGCTGATGTGCCGCCGGGAGGCTGAGCGCGTTGCTTTCCCAGCTCGCCGGCGTGCCGGCGGCGTGAGCGGGAGTCGCCGGCCATGCGCACACGAGCCCGCTCAACACGACGCCGGCAACGGCCGTCCTCGTACCGTGTCGCCTCACTTCGCGCCTCCCAGTTGCAGGTCGCCCATGTGCAGCTGGAACATTTTGACGAGGGCTTCGGCCTCTGCGGAGGCAGCTGTGCGGTCGCCGCGACCGTCGTAGTCGTCCTCGCCCCACTCCCCCGGAAGGTTTCCCGCGATCCGCCCGTCGGCCGACCCCGTGGTGACAGCGACGGCATACGGCATGTGCTCGCCCGGCGTTTGCGCCAGCGCGGCTCCGTTACGTCCGTCCTTCCAGCCCGCGGCAGGAGTCCCCGGAACGGCCAGCGGGACCACCGCTCCCTGCGTTCCCCTCAGGTCTTCGAAGTCCTGAGCCATCTCGGCCTTCTTCAGCTCTTCCCCGGGAAGCACGATCAGGGCGACTGTTGCCACCATGTCGCCCGTGAGGTCGACATAGGTGGAGCGCAACACCGCCTCGCAGCCCAGCCGTTTCGCCGTCTTCAGGGTCTTCCCGTCCAGACCCTTGCTGCACGAGGTTTCCGGGGAGATCGCGAGGCGGCGCCAGCTCGCGTACTTGGGGTTGGTGAGAACACCCATCCGGCCGTCACGCCCCCCGATCGTGTCAGGAAAGACATGGTCGGAGGGTTCGTCCCTCCAGATGACCTCGCCGTACTCACGATTGGCGATCGACTGCCGGCTGTTGCTGTGTATGTGCGCGGCCAGAGCGCCGCCGCCCACCAGGCCGAGCAGTCCGAAGACAGTGAGAAACGAGCCGGTCACTTTGCGGGCCGTACGACCGCCTCCGCCTGGAGAGCGGGGAGGAACCGGGGACATTCCAGGTGGCGCGACCGGTACGGGCGGCGGCTGGACCGCTCCTTGCCACTGCTGTTGCTGCCAGCCGCCCTGCTGGGGAGGCGGCCCGTAGTGGTTGGCGCTGCCCGGGCTTCCAGGCGGCGTCGGGTAGGACATGGGTTCCCTCTCACGTGTTTCTTACGGTGAGGGATACGGTGCGCGGCCCGGCCTCACGCAACAGAGTCGGCATTCCGGTCGGCCTGCAACGGAGTCATGCGCGCGAACTCACACGTAGGGACACACCCGCAACTTCCGGATGCACCCTCCCCGTTAGTCACACAACACCCTATGACCTCCCCTCAGGCGAGGCACACTCACCGCGTGCATCTTCCGTGCAGGCATGGTGATCGGGCCGCCCAGCCTTCCCCCGCCTCGCACTGGCATGTGCGGAATCCCGGAGCAGCCCCGCGCGAGGCCGAAACCACATCAGATCAAGCCGGGCGAGGAGCGGGGGCGGACGATGCCCGTCTCAGGACACGTCACGTGCACCGAAGACAGCGCGGAAACGCCCGCTTCCTCACGCCCTGTTCAACAACCGGTGATCCGAAGGAACGCCCCAGCCGCCCTACGGGTTGTCCCGCAACTGATCTTGGATGAAGGTGGTTGGTCAGGACTGGATCCTGGGGACCACCGAGGCGCCCCGCCGCCACGGTCGCGTCGTTCTCGTGGACTGTCCGGTTTGAGACCTGGTGTCCAAGGTGACCCAGGGCGCGACGGGTGGCGGGCGGATCCGCCTGGGGAAATGAGCGGCAGGGTCCCCCTGGTGCGCGGTACGGTGCGCCGATGTCAGCGATCAAGAAGTTCCAAGTCACCTTTGACTGCGCAGAACCTGAGCGTCTCGCTCGTTTCTGGTGCGAGGTGTTGGGGTACGTCGTACCGCCGCCACCGGAGGGGTTCACCACCTGGGACGATTTCAACCACACCCTGCCTCCTGAGAAGCAAGGTTCCTGGTTCGCCTGCAGTGATCCCTCAGGCGTGGGCCCCAGCCTGTACTTCCAGCGCGTCCCCGAAGGCAAGATCGTTAAGAATCGGGTGCATCTCGACGTCCGGGCCGGCACCGGGCTCGTGGGGGACGAGCGCCTCGCCGCGCTCGAAGCCGAGTGTGCACGACTGGTCGCGCTCGGCGCCACCCACGTGCAAACGCTGTATGCCGATGAGGAAAATGAGTCGTGCATCCCAATGCTGGACATCGAGGGCAACGAATTCTGTATCGACTGAGCACTCTCCGGGCCCGGGGATGTGAGGAGCCGCCTCCCTTGGGCCTCTCTGGTCTCGTATGGGGCGGGAGTTACCCCGTGAGGGCGAGGTTGTGCAGCCGGGCGATGCCGAGCATGGCGGTGTGAACGCCGTCGCCTTTCAGACGGGAGTCACGAAGGATCTTCCATGCCTTCATCCGCGCGAAGACGTGCTCGACGCGGACCCGGACCTGGCGGTGGGAGGTGTTGCGCTCCTCTTTCCAAGCTGGCAGTTCGGTCTGGCCGCGTTCACGGCGGTGCGGGATGAGCAGGCCGGTGCCCCGATAGCCGCCGTCCGCGATGACCGCGGCCCGGCCGACGGCGGCCTTCGCACCGGAAAGTTCCCACGCCTTGCAATCGTTGCGGTTGCCCGTGACCGGTCGGCCGACGGCGACGACGAGTCGGGAGTCGGTATCGATGACGACCTGGTGGTTGGTCGAGTACCGGTAGTTCTTCGACTGCTCGGCAACCGTATGATCCCGCGTGGGCACTAGGGTGCCGTCGACGATCAGCACGGCGTCCTTACGGAACCGCTGACGGGGCTGAAGCGCAAGCGACGGCCCGAGGTGGCCGATAATGCGGTTAGCGGCCGACTTCGACACCCCGAAAAGCGGGGCGAGCTGCCGCAGCGTCAAGTTCGTACGCCAGTAAGCCGCTACCAGCAGGATCCGGTCCTCCAGAGTCAGGCTCCACGGTCGACCCTTGTGCACCTGGTCCGTACCTTCGCTCCGCATCGCAGTGACCAGCTTGCCGAACTGCCGCGGGTTCAGCCCGGTGACCGGGGCTATCCAGGATGGCTCCAACGCCGTGATCAGACCAGGCACGGCAAGATCATGACACCAAGATCAGCCGTTACGGGACAGTCCTCAGCGTTTGCCGATACGGGCGCTTCGAGCCCGGCCCATGCGCTCGGCGTCCCGTCCGATTTCGCGGAACTCGTCGATGCTCATCCGTGAACGGCGTTCGAAGGTCATGAGCCCACTGCCTCCAGGCAGTGCGACGACTCCGCCGAAAGCCGGGTCGCCGGCAAACCAAGCGCCGCTCTCCATCGCCGTATCCCAGCGGTTCCACCGGAGCGGGTTACGCGACAGCATCGCGGGGGACCAGTCGTCGTCACCGTTGCCGGTCTTGACTTGAGCAGCAACTCCGTAGGATTCGCTGACATGCGGGTGCTTGCGGGCCGCTGCTCGAAGTTCCCAGGGATACGACCGCAGAACCCTGCGTATCCGCCGCAGGCGAAGCAGGGATCCGATGTACACGTACAGCATGCAGGGGACGACAAGACCGAGGAAAAGCGCGATCCCCAAGCCCGCCAGACCGCCCTTCTTGGTATCCGTGGCGTACAAACTCAAAAGGACGAGCAGCGCCAGCGAGACAATCAGGCAGGCAATGAACCGGCCCACGACTCGGCGGCGCGCCCGACGCCAAGCCGTCCGCGTCCCCGGATCGTCGAAAGCGCACTTGATCAGGGGCACTTGGTGTGCATGGGGGGCCTGAGGGTCATGTGTCATTGGCGTTGCTCCAAATACGTTCACTGGGTGCTGCGGGGCGTGGGGGCGGGGGCCGGCGTCCGGTGGCCGATGGCCGGTGTTCGCCGGTCACCCGACGGGCGCGCGACGCCTGAGGCCGGCTCGCCTCGCCCGCCCGATGCGGTCGGCGTCGGCTTGCTTCCGGCTCTCGGAGAGCTCCTTCCATGCCCTGGGCTGCATGAACAGCAGCTCACCGGTGCCCGGCACAATTGCCGCGCCCCCGAACAGGTCGTCCCCCGCGAACCAAACGCCGTCCGCGATTCCTCCGGGCCAGCCGCTGCGCGACAGGGGATCCATGGCCGACAGCACGAGCGAGCCGTCGGTCCCTTCCTCGCCGAGGCGGAGAACGAGCTTTCCGCCGCTCCTCGAATCCAGTTTCTCCACCGGGCCTCGGAACGACAGAGGATACGTACGGAAGACCCGCGAGCACCTCCAGGTCCATGACACAGCCGAGAAGAAGAGGACCACCGTGATCAGAAGTCCGGTGAACCCCACCACAGCCAGTGGCGCCAGGTAGTCGATCCCCGTGACGAACAGCAAGACGATCATGGGAACGAAAATGACGAAACACTTCGCGAAGCGCTTCAGCGCGAAGACGTAGTGATGCTTCAACGCCCCCCGGAAGTCCGTTCCATCGGTTGCGTAGGACGCTCTGGCGGCTTCTGACCGGAGGTTGTCTTTCAGCTCTCTCCCGTTCATCCGAAGTCGCTCCTCATCACCGCTGCGGCAGAACCGGGGGCCGCTGCTTCGGGGGCCCGCTCCGCTCCAGCCGGATCCGGGTCGGTGAACGTCACCGTACGTGCGGTGCCGAGCAGTACACCTCGATAGTCATCGGCGAGCTCCAATGACGCGGTCACCATCTGCACGACGACGACCGATGAGGACCGGGCGTCGGGAATCGCCACCATTCCCTGCCAGGTCTTCTCCTGCCTGGGCTCCTCCTGCCCCTCGGGCGGCGCGCCCGGGGCCACCGCCGTCCGCACCGTCTCGGACAGGAAGCCCACCCCGACGGGCAGTTCGACGGGCCGAAGACCATCGTCGGGACCGTTCCCCGGGCTGTCGGCGAGCAGCTTGGTGAGGACGAGTTTGGGGCTCACTCCCGGCATGGGAACACTGGAGACCGTGAGCACGGACAGCGCGGAACCGCCGCTGTTGTCGGGGTGCATACCCAGCGCGCATCCCTGGACCTGCTGTTTCTGCAGCGCCATCACCACAAAGGCGTACAGCCGGAACACCTGGTCGGCGCGGTCACGGGCCTCGCCGGGGAGTTCCCTGATCTGCCGCGCGACCTCCGCGAGTCCTTCGCGTGACGGGTGGAGATCCACTTGGCGGTAGCCGTGCGGGATTCCGTACCAGAACGCCGGCTTCGGCTCGGCCACTGTCATGTCGAGAAGGTCGTTCACAGCCGGATACCCCTTGCGAATTCACCCAGGTCAGTGACGATCTCCACGGTTGTGCCCCACGCCCCGGACCCGGCAGCGATCGCCTTCGTGGCTTCGGCGGTGTCATGCCCGTAGCCGTCGTCCGGCAGTACGTCGTGGCTTTCCAGGGACGACGCCGTGTTCGCCACGACGTTGATGCCATTGATGGCGTAGTCGCGGATCCCGGAACTGGTGGCGACGTCGAGCGCTTTGTACGAAAGGGCCGGCACGACTTCGCTGGTGAAAGCGCCGGCCTTCGCCCCCAGTGACAGGGCTTCGCCGCCTTCTCTGGCAACCGCCACCGCGAGCCCCGCCTCGCTGCCCGCTCTGGCAAGGACACCGACGCCCGGCACCATGCCAAGGGCATCGCCGCCGACGGCAGCCCAGGCGGTCAGCCCTTCCTTCCACCCGTACTCGCCCATCAACGAGTCTCTGAAGTCTTCGCTCGCGAGGTTCTTACTCATGGCCGCCGCACTGGCGACGATCGCGATGCCCGCGAAGACGGGTGCCAGAGGGGTCGGGAAGAGCGCCAGCAGGCCTGCGACGGCTCCGATGGTCCCGGCGTGCTCCAGCAGGAACTCGCCGGCCTTCTTGATCCCCTCACCGATGGCGGAAAGCGTCTTGCTGAACCAGCCCGGCTCCTTCGGAGCCAGCTTGTCGTCGGCTTCGTCGAGCTTGCCCGCGATGACACCGGCCCGGTCGCTGTGGTCGCCCTCCAGCGCCCGCGCCTTGGTGATGACGTCGTTGTACGCCGTGGTGGCGTTGGCGAGGTGAGTCGCCGCCTCGTTGAGTGAACGCTCGGCCGCCCGCAGGCGTGCCGTCGCGGCGTCGGCCTCCTCCTGGCTGGGGTACTGCCGCCCGCCAAGTCGGAGATCCGGGTTCTTGCCGGCCTCGTCGTGGCGCTGCTTGGCCTTGTCGGCTGCCGTCTTCTTCTCGCGCGCGACTTCGTCGTACTGCTTCGCCAGGTCGCGGTGGGAGGAGAGGTCACCATCCCATTTGTCCAGCCAGGCAGCTGCCTTCTCGAGGGAGTCCGCGGCGTTCTTCATGTACTGCGGAAGTTCGCCGTCCAGCGCGGACCGGAACGCGTCCGCCGCATCACCCTCCCAACTGCTGCTCATACCCAGCAGCTTCGTGATCTGGCCGTGCGAGGTGCTGAGCGCCGACGCCGCAGCCTTGACCTTCCGCTGCAGTTCCGAGACTTCGCCGGGGACACCCGGGACCGGATTCCAACCAAGGTTCGGATAAGGATTTGCCGCCATCAGCCCTGGGCCCCCCGACCGGACGTCGACGCGTCAGCCATCTGCTTAAGGGCCTGCGCCAGCTCCTTCTCAAGCTTCTCGTAGCTGAGCTTGTTCTCTTTGACGCCCTCGCTGATCGCGCCAATCATTTCACTCAGCTGCTCGGACCCGTATTTCCATTTTTCCTGGAACGTGTCACACGCCTCGTCCAGCCGCGCCGTCCCAATCTGGTCGGCACGGACGTGCGACAACGCCTTGCGGGCTTCATCCAGTTCTTTGATGGACTGCTGCAGCGATTTAACAAATTCACCAAGCTGATCCGTATCAGCCTTGAAATGATCACCCACGAACGAACCCATCCTCAGCGAAAGTGAAGCGCGCACACGATACACGGAAGCGGTGGGAAGCTTCCGCGCACAGTCCACCGGCATCAAGCCAGTACAATTACGGACCTAGACGGCAATAGAGGACGTAGTGTTCTTGCATTCCTGCCCTGGCCCGACGCGGCCGGTGGGACGATTCAGCCGTTCGGGTGGTGCGATCACTCGGCCCTGGGTCGTGAACCACAACTTGTGGGCTCCGACCGGGCCGTTGCCGCCAGCCCGGCCGAAGAAGAGACCAGGGCCACGCCCGGCGCCGGACCGGCTGTGTCAGCGGGGCATCCGATACGCGCTGCACAAAGTCCTCCCCTGGAGCTGGGATTTCGGCTCCGGACAGACCTGCTGACGGCGCCTGGAGCGGTGGCAGCCGGCCGGGGTCTTCGATCGGTTGCACCGGATCCCGCTCACCGAGTTGCGCGCGGCCGACGAACTCGACTGGCCCAGGGCGTGCGTGAACGGTTCCCCCTCCGCCCGAAAAAAAGGGGCGTCGTCACAGACCCGTCGCCGGTCGGCCGACGGAAGGCGGGCAGCAAACACCACCTGATCTGCCACGGGCCCGGCACCCCGCTCAAGGCCATCACCACCGCGGCCAGCGTCAACGACGGCACCCAGCCCCTCGCCCTGGTCGACGGCATCCCGCCCATCGCCATCGCGGACCGCTCCGGCTCGCCCCCGCCGACACCCCGAAGCCTTGCTCGGCGACTAGAGCACCGACACCGACCGGGAGGAACTCCGCAAGGGCCGCATCCTCTCTGTCATCTCCGGAAAGGAGCGCCCAACATCCAGCGCATGGGCAAGCTCCGCTGCGTCGTGGAGCAGACCTTCGCCCCGCCCCACGAGTTCAAGCGCCTCGCCGTCCGCCGGGAACGCCAAACCGCACTCCACGCCGCATTGATCTTATTGACCTGCAGCCTCATCCGCCGGAGACGTCACAAGAAAGGTCGCCCATGATCCCGTCACGAGCTCGTAGCAGCCATGACGGCCGACGGATGGAGCTAAGTTCCATCCGCCCGCCTGACCGCCGCGATGTCAGAGCGGGGCCGGGGCGTTCGCCGGGAGGATCCCTGGAAAACGGTTTCTGAAGTGCTCGTGCTCCGTGATGTTCAGCGTCAGCCAGGAGCCGTCCAAGAAGCCGAACTCGAAGTGAGATTCACTCTTGTGCTGCCGTACCCACACAAGATCCTCACGGGCGACCCGCCAGCCCGCCACCGCACCGTCCCCGATTTCGAAGGCGCTCGATTGGTGAGCGGGAGCGTAGAAAACCTGGAGCGTGTTGGGTGTGACCGCCAGGAAGCTCCACACTCGCCACCATCGAGAGCACGGCTGAACAGCCGCCTGGAACTGTCCGGCCAGGCTTCGCCAACCGCCGTAGTACGGCTTTCCCTTCCGTTTCCACTCAGCACGTTGCTGCTCGTCCGCACACATCTCCGGCGATCCCGAGAGTGACTCGCTCCAGAAGATCTGCATGCCCGCGGACCAGACCTTATAAGGAAAGGAGCCGCTCATCCTGAGGTCGCTGAACACCTCAGGGCGAATATCCTTGGGCGCCACGGGCTCCTTCTCTTTCCAGAGCGCAAGACGCTCAACAGGAAATAGCCCCATGAGCTCCACACCATCAGGGAGGAGTGGCACTACGCGTTGCTTCATTACTTCGGTGTCCATTGCAGCACCCGTCTGTAGTGGGTCACCCGAAGTCCGAGGTGACGGCCGTGTGGACTTGCCGCCTGCAACCGAACGACACCTCAACAGTGAGAGAACCGGCCGTCGAGTCAACGCTCGCACTGATGTCACACGCCGGCGTAGCTCGACCAACTACTTGCGGCTCAGAAACCACCACGTACCCTCGCTGCCGGCCGTCCTCCACCTGCCAGCCTTGACCACCGAAGTGATTCAAGACGCCGCTGAGGGCGTTCGACAACTGATCCGGCGTCAAACTGTCCATGCGCCAGTTGTGTTGAGCTGTACAAGCAGATTGAAGTCCCTTGCCCCAGCAATCGGTACAGGCAGTGACAGAAAGACGGTCGTGGCTCTGCAAGAAACGGCCGCGAACAGCAGCTGACTCGAGGACCCGACTTGAGTGCCAGCGAAGACGCTGCCGCGTTTCATCATCCATGCCGTCATGGGGAACAGGTTTTCCCTGCGTCGTGAGCGCGGCACGTGCGGCTACCTCTGCGTCGGACGCCCAGTCGATGGTTCGGAGAATCTCCGCGAAGACCTCTGAGTGGAGATCCCAGCCGTCAGGCGTGAACGCACTGAGCTCGAAAAGCAGCATCTCCGCAGTATTCGGCAGCGGCACATACGTCTGAATGATGTTCCTGTCGACGGACCGGGTCACTCCCGTACGAGTTTCCTGAACACTGAAAGCGGACGCGCCAATCCGCGAGACAGCAGGTCCACACGGCAGATCGCTCTGGAATACCTCGTCACGAGGATACCCGCGCATGAGCGTATTCAAAAGGGTGGAAATCTCATCCTCCCCTTCCCCATCTGCCTCTATGTTCATGGGCAGCTGAGTCATGACTACTGTCGACGCAGTCGCATGCCCCTCGTGCTCCAGGAAGCAGAGCCCAGCGTATTGGACGCCAGCCTCCACCATCTCAACAACCTGGGAGCCCAGCAGTGAGGCGAAGATGAACTGGTCTTCGACGGAGTGATCGGGGAGTACAGCAAGGGCAAGGTCATGCAACCGCGAAGCGGCCTCTTCGTCATTCTGCGCGTCAAGCGGGAGTTCATGAAAGAAGGGCGGCATGATCCAGCCGATTCGCAGCTCAGTGGGCCCCTCATGCGCACTGTTGACCGACTGTCCCGCATGAGCATATTCCAGCATTCTCATATCCTCGACTGAACTTGGCTATGCGATTACGCAGCGAGAGTGTGCCGGAATGTGGAACTCTGCGGCGCACTGGGCGCCTGGGTGCTGCTGCCGGAGTCTCCGCCATTCAGCAGGCCGTTGATGGTGGACGCCCCCTTGATTACGATTTGCGTGGGCAGTGCCGGCAATTCCGTATTGAAGGATTTTTTCAACGCCCAGTTGATACCCTTCATGCTCAATGGATTTTCGAGGCCTTCATAGACCCCTCTTGCGGTGGCTCCACTCGCAAGCCCCTTCGCGGCAGAACCGACCTTGGAAATCACCCCGGCCCCCGCGGCAGCCTTCCAGGCGGCGGTTGCGCCCTTGGCAAGGCCACCCACGCCAGGTAGTACACCCAGAGCGTCAAGCCCGATCTTCCAGCCGGGTGTGCCGTTTCCTCGAGCGTTACCCATCCAGTGCCCAGCCATGGCGCCAGCTGCACATACTGCAGCTGCTGAGGCCAGCACCACCGAGGCGACCTGCCCGACGACTGGAATCGCGTTCACAGCCAGTGCGGCAACACCAAGTCCGGCTGACCACGTTGAGAGATCATCGGCGTGCTCGACAAGCCAGTCCTTGAAGTCACGCCAACTCTTCTTGAGGCCATCCGTGATCTTCCCCCACATCGAAAGATCTGGCGGATGGTTTTCTGATGCCTTGAGAATGGCCCGCTCAGCATCGCCTGCCCGATCTTTCCACTGAGCGTGGATCCGTTCGGCTTCCCTGATCAAGCCGCTCAACTTTTCGTTGGCTTGGTCTGCATCGCTGCGGGCACTATCAAGTGCCTCATTGATCTGCTTGAGCTGTTCCTCAGGGAAAATTTGCCCCTGGTACTTCGCCACGAGTTGATTGTACTGACCTGTGTACAACTCTGCCGATTTCCGGGCAGTAACAGCTTCCGCTTCAATGCGCTCGGCATTGGTCTGAAATCCCTCGAGCTGGCCGTGCCATGTTTTCAGGGCCTTGGCACACGCCTGCATCGAATCGGTGCCCTGCTTGAGGTATTTAGGGAGCTCGCCGAGCTTCTTCGAGAAACGGTCTGCGGCATCCCCCGTCCAAAAACTGCCCGCATCGCCAACGGTCTTCAGGAGATGATCCAGCTCGTCCAGCTCCTTGCCAACGGCATCGACATCCTTAGCCAGGAGCTGAATCGCCTCTAAGTCACCCTTAGCAGGGTTGAATTGCACACCGGGCCACGCACTGTCGTCCTCGATGAACATGCTTCGCCAGCTCACGTTTGCCCCTTCTACTTGGCGCCGAAGCCCTCAGCGTTCGCCTTGTCGCCGGCCTTGTAAGCGTCGATCGTCGCGCCAAGACGGTCCTTGATGTCCTGGGAAGCCTTCTCGATCTGTTTGATGCCGTCGCTCCACTCTTCTTGGAAGGTGTCGCAAGCTGCATCAAGCCCCTCAGAGCCAAGAGCCTTAGGCCCAACCTTCTTCAACCGCTCTCTCGCATGTTGCATTCGGTCGGGAGCGTCACTCAGCTTGCGGAGTGCGCCTTCGGCACGTTCAACGTCGATCTGGAAGCCAGAGCTCATCGTTTGGTCCCCTGCTCATGACCTGGTCAGGTGGTCTGAGGTTTTCGGTATGGACTGCGAAACCGTAGTAACGGCTCACAAAGTTCCGCTTTGCAGCTGAGGTCATACCGGGACAGCACCTTGGTCCAGCAGCGCCGCTTTATTGACCTTGATGCGGAGGCTGCGGGGCGTAAGGGTTGGGATGCTGGGCCTGTCCCGGTGCCGCGGTGGGGTGCGGCGTCCATGCATGTGACTGCTGGGGCGGGTAGCCCATGCTCGGGGCAGGGGTTCCACCGCTGGGTCCGCCGGGACCGGGGCCGCCGTTGCCACGGTTTCCGCGGCTGCGCACTACGGCGAAAATGATGCCGCCGATGACTACGACGGCTGCGATGCCGCCGATGACGAGGAGCTGGCTGCTCGAAGACGACTTCTTCTTGGCCTTGGTTGAACTGTCATCGTTGCCTGCCGAAGCGCTGCCTGCCTTCGAAGAGGCCTGCGGCAACTTCCCCAGGGGACCTTCCTTCGGCCCCTTGGGGATGTCCATTGTGACTGCCTTGTTGGGGCGGATGATCCCGTAGCCGTAACCTTCGTCGGGCGCCTTCAGACCCTTGTGGCCGAGGAAAGAGGCCGACTTGATGAGGCGGTTAATTACCTGGCCAGCGGTGAGGTCGGGGTATTTTGCGCGGACCAGGGCGGCGGTGGCAGAAACGTAGGCTGTGGCATCCGAGGTACCGTCGGACAAACTGTATCCTTGCGCTCGATTCTTGTTCGCAGTGAGAATTTCCACACCGGGAGCCACAAGCGTAACCTGCTTTCCGGTATTAGACTTTTCCCACAGGTTAGCATTTTTATCTACGGCACCGACAGCTACAACGCCAGGCAACGCCGCTGGATAGCCGACATCTCCGCCAATGTTTCCTACACCCGCAACAACAACTACGTCATGGGCTTGCGCGTACGCAATTGCCTCACGGCCGGTAATCCCAGTCTTGCTGCCCTCATCCGCAAAGGACAGGTTGATGACACTAGCCCCCTGGTCCACTGCATAACGAACCGCTGCGGCCCAAGTTTCTTCCGGGAAATTGTCTTCTTTCTCCTGAAGGACACGCAGCGGAAGAATCTTCGCCTTTGGAGCGAACCCGATCATTCCGGAGGCACCTCCGGGGCCATGGCCATGCGCCGCGATGATGCTCGCCATTCCGGTCCCATGCCCTTGCTTGTCCTCCTGAGCACTCCCACCACCGGTGAAGTCTTTGCCCTCAAGGACCTGACCAGTTAGGTCAGGATGACTGGCGTCCACTCCAGTATCGACGACAGCAACAGTCACACCTTCGCCCTGAGACTCAGCCCAGGTCTCTTTCATTGAGAAGACGTCCAGAACCCACTGCTGGTCCCTGACGTAATCAGCCGAGGCAGTCGGGGCTGAAGTGAGGAGCAAGGCTCCTGTCAGCGCCACGACTCCCGCCGTGGACCAGACTCGTTTGGCACCCAATTCCTTGCTCCTCACTTAACTACGACTGATTACGTCAGTCTTCATACACGCGAGCCGCACGGACATTCCGTGCGGCTCGTTCGTGTGTGCCTACTCGATGTTGCGCGGCACGTTCCGGTTGCGGTCCTCTTCCGAGATCCAGGTCTCTTCGTCCTCGACCAGGTAGTCGGGACGCTCGCCCCGCTCATTCTCGTCTCCGGAGCGACGGCCGTTGCGACCGCCCATGCCTCCAGCCATGCCGCCCATCATGCCGCCGCGCTGCGTTCCACCACGGCTACCGTGCAGGCCGCCACCGCCTCCGGCTCCCTTGCCAGTGATTCCCTGAGCCGCGCCGACCACTCCGCCGCGAGCCTTAGCGAGGGCTCCACGGCCACCAGCACCGACGCCACCACGACCTGCGGCGCCTGCGCCAGCGCCGCCACCCATGCCGCCCATGCCAGGTCGGGCACCGGTACTGCGGCCTGCTGCTGCTCCAGTACCGCGGCCTGCTGCCGCGCCGGCACCACCAGGACCCCCAAGTCGACCGCCACGGCTGCCAGCGGTGCTGATTCCACCACGGGCACCGCCCGCACCGAGATTTCCAGCGCCACCGGGAACCATCACGCCAGAGCCCGTGCCTCCACCGACACCGCTGCCCCCGCCACCGCCGATCCCGCCGGAACCCGAACTAATGCCCGGTCCTGTCAAACCGGGCTTGATGCTGTCCACGTTCGTGCCGATCGAGGGGGGCGACAACGGAGCGCCTCCCGTGATGCCCTTGGGGCGGGGGACCTGTGGAGCCGTACCAATGTTCTTTGTCGGTCCAGCGCTCCACGGCTTATTACGTGAGGCCGAGACTCCTGGCCGAGATGCACTGCCGTCGCCCACGGCGACAGGCGGCGGGTACTCCACCTCTCGGTTGGGCTCCTTAATGTTGCCCTCACGGTCTTGGATGGGCTTGTTGTTTTTCAGGTTCCGCTCGACCCGCATGTACTGAGCGCCGAGATTCTCCATGACGGCAACACCATTGAGGTGCGCTTCTCGGCTTGCGCCGATCTTGCCCTCGTTGATTTCCGCCACTTCCTTGGCGGTCAGCTTGCGGTCGCCGAGATCCTCAGCCGTTGATTCGCCGTTGTCCCAGGACCAGTCACTGAGAGCGTCACCGACCTTTGCCCAGCCACTGGGTTCCTCAATGGCGTCCAGTTGCGTCTTGTAGGTACGCAACTGCCCTGCGGCATCAGCCATCTGGGAGCTATTGAGATCGGCGTGCCACGCCGCATTCCTCACGCTCTGCGCGATGCCGCGGGCCTTCTTCTCAAAGGCCCTGGCAGCTTCTCCGCCCCAGTGCTCCAGCACATTGTCGACCGCCTTGTCGAGCAGGCCGGCAATTCCCCCTCCCTCACCTCCGGCGAGGATCTCGCTGACCGTGCCCCAGTGGCGGCCGGTCTCCTCAATCGCGCCCGGGTTGGTGCCTTCAAGCATCTGCTTGAGCTCTTTGAGCGGGTAATTGATGAACTCAGTCTTGGTTTGAGGCCGCCCTGCGATGCAGGTCTCACCCTCAAGTGCTGGCTTGGGCAGCTCTTTGTCGCCGGCCATTTCGAACCCTTCCCCTCAGTAGGTGATTCTCGATCGGACCGCTAGTCCCACTTGCCGCTCGAGCCCCCGGAGTCACCACCCATTTGACTCTTGTTCGCATACTCTTGCTCGGTGTACTTGTCCTTGACCTTGGAGGTGCTCTTGCCGAACTGGTCGATCAGTCCGTGCAGCCCCTTGATCGCAGCCTCGAGGTCACCCTTCGTCTCTTTATGAGCATTGAAGAGATCGCTCGCCTCCAGGAAGACGCCTGGCTTCCCGAACGCGGTCATCGGGATGTCCGTCCGGTACCGCGACGTCTCCCCCGCCTTGTCCATGTCGTCCAGCAGCGTCCAGAGCTTCTTGATCACTTCATCGAGTGCACTCAGATCCACCCGCATTCCGTCGCTCATACCCCGTGTCCTCTCCCCTGTTTTCCAAAGTTTTCAGCGCCAACACCCGTTTGCACAACGTAAATACGTCGTCGCACTACCCCGACTGCCTGGCCCGCTTGTTCCGCCAGTCCCGTACCGCTACGCCGCTGCCGCTCGCCACGAGCACCAGCAACAGGCCCGTTCCCACGACGTACATGGCGACCCGGCGCTCCTGCTCCGCCTCCGTCTCGCCCATCGTCACTGCCATGGGGATGACCTCGCCCGCGCCCGCCTTGACCGGTGGGTCCGGTTGCGGGCGGGTGCCCGGGGTGGAGTCTTCCGAGAGGGCGGCTACCGGGTCCACTACGCCCCAGCCCAGGTAGCGGTTCGGGCCGCGGCCCGGGCGTTGTGCTGTTTCCTGGATGCGGGCGGCGAGTTGGGCCGCGGACCACCTCGGGTGCTTTTCCTTCAGCAGTGCCGCCACGCCCGCGACGTACGGGGCCGCGAAGCTCGTGCCGTCCGCCGTGCACTGGCCGCCCTTCGGGACGGTCGAGACCATGCTGACGCCGGGGGCCGCGATGTCCACGAAGTCGCCCGCCTGCGAGAAGAAGGCGCGTTCGTCGTTGCGGTCCGAGGCCGCCACCGCCAGGACGCCCGGGTACGACGCCGGGTACGTGTTGGCGGACTTGCCGTCGGCGCCGTCGTTGCCGGAGGCCGCGACGATCAGGGCGTCGGCCTCCACGGCCGCCGCCACGGCGTTCCGCAGCTCCGTGTTGTCCCGCTTGTTCGCGGTGTCCGAGGAGATGTTGATGATCTCCGCGCCCTTGGCGACCGCGTCGCGGATCGCGGCGGACATCGTCCTCGAATTGCCCTGTTTCTCCTCCGCACCGGTGTAGCGCAGCGACAGGATCTTGGCTTCCGGTGCGATGCCCGCGAAACCGGTGCCCGGGATCTCTCGGGCCGCGATGATGCCCGCGACCCGGGTGCCGTGGCCCTCGATGTCCTCGGCGCCGTCGCCCGACTTGCCGACGTAGTCCTTGCCGCCGGCCGCCATCGCACCGCGCAGCTGGGGGTTCTTGTCGTCGACGCCGGTGTCGATCACGGCGACCGTCACGCCCTTGCCCGTCGCCTGCTCGCGCAACTGGTCCAGGAGTACGCGCTGGAGCGACCACGGCGTGGACTTGATGATGTCGCCGCCGAAGACGCACTCGGAGCTGGAGGACAGCCCGAATGTCGGGTTGTCGGCGTCTGCGAGGCGGGTGGGGGCCGGGCCGGTGGCGAGTGCCGGCGGGGCGGAGACCAGACAGGCCCCGGTGACCGCCAGTACGCCAAAGACCCGCTGCAGTGCGCGGGTTCCACTCGTGCGCGTACGCGGACGGGGTGTCAGGACCCCCATGATCAGGCTCCCCAGGCTTTTTGCTTCCACCGGAGCTGTAGTCGCGGCCGCGGCTGCGGTTCTGGCGGAAGTTTTCGTTGTGTTGACAGTGGTGCTTCCGGAGCCTTCTTCAGCGGCACCGGAAAGTGGGTCGGCCCAGCGGACACCATGGCGGCATCGGCCGGGCCGGCCCATCTCGTCTCACCTCGAGCGTGGATCAGCTCCAGGTGTTGGCGTTGCTCTTCTCCGTGGCCTGGTAGTTCTCGGCCGAGCTCTGCAGCGCCGCGGAGATCTTCATCAGGGTCGAGTGAAGGGCCGCAGCGGTCTGGTCCCACTCGCGCTGCTTGCGCTGGTAACCCTCCTGCGCCTCACCTTCCCAGGTGGTGGCGACGCGCTTGACCGCAGCCTCTACGTCGTCGAGCTGCTGCTTGATGCGGTTCGCGGTGTTGCGCACGTCCGTGGACGCGTTGGTGATGGTGGCGTAATTGACGAGAATCGACATCGTCGCTCCCTTTCAGGAAGAAGTTTCAGGAAGTCGGAGAGAGTTGATCAGCCGAAGTCGGACATGATCTTGCTCACTTCGGCGTTCTGCTGCTCTTCCGAAGCGGTGTAGTTGCTCCGCGTGGAGTCCACGGCTTCCTTGATGCCCTCGAGGATGGCGCTCATGTTCTTGGCCTCCTCGTTCCACCGGTTCTGGAGCTCGTGGTAGGACTTGGCCGCCTGGCCCTGCCAGCCACCCGCAACCTGGTCGATTACTCCGCCAAGACGGCGGATCTCGCCCTGGATCTGACCATTCACCGTGGTGATCTGGCTCGAGAGCCTGGTCAGCTCATCTTCTGTTACCCGAAACTGCCCGGCCATGGTGAACCTTCCCCCATGTCGTTGATGGTCCGGGAAGCCTGTACCACTCCCCGGATAAGCGTCATATCAGTGAGCGCTGCAAGCACTCTATCGTCCGTCTGTCGCACATCCATATGCGGCGACCATCAGTTACAGACTTCACACATGCGTGCGGCAACTCTGTGATCAGGACGACCAAGTCGGGCCGCAGGCCTGCTCGTTGGCCTCACTGGCTCTGCGGCTGCGCGGCGCTGCCGGTGTCCAGCGTGGGGCCCTTCGGAATGAACTTCGCCCACGCCTGCGGGACGACCGCGGGGTTGGACACCTTCTCGTATCCCAGGCGTGTTCGCGCCTTGTCCGTCTCGCTCGCTTCGCCCTGCGCCGACGAGGACGAGGAGGCCTCGCCGCTCTTGTCCGCCGCGCTGTCGTTGTTCGCCGGCAGCGAGTAGCGCAGGCCCGTGTCGGTCAGCAGGTACGTCGCGCCGCCGCCCTGCACCGAGCCCGTGACCTCCTGGAAGAGCAGTCCCGAACCGGAGGAGACGTAGGCGTTCAGCGAATCGGCGATGACCTTCTTGGGGTACGTCGTCCCGGCCCAGGCCGCGAGCTTCGGCTTCTTGTCCGCGCCGACGGTGCCGCTGTAGACGCTGCAGGAGGTGGTGTTGGCCACGCCGGTCGCCGTCGTCGCGGAAACGGAGTTGGCCTGCTGCGGGACGGTCTGCGGCCAGCCCCTGCCCGCGTAGAAGTTGTCCGCCGGGCCGCCGTTGGCGTCGATGATGTCGGGGGTGTCGGCCTTGATGTCGGCGATCTCGTCGGTTCCGTACGCCTGCTTCGCGGACGGTGAGCGCTTGAGCAGGTCGGCGACGAACGGCGTGATCGCGGCGACCCGGTCCTTCAGCACGACGTAGTACTGATCGCCCTGGGCGTCCTGCGCCTTGAGCACCCGGCCCACCGTCCCCGCCTCGGCGGAAAGCCCTTCGACCGCGGTCGGCGTTCCGAGGGACGGCACCGTCGGGAACGTGATGACGCCGCCCGGGTTGAGGGTCTGCAGCCACTCCGTGCTCACCGGCTGCGGTTCGGCCGTCGTACCGATGACGGCGGCGCGCAGCTGCTCCATCGTGGTGTCGTCGAGGCGCGGTGTGCCGCCCAGCTGGAAGGCGTTGCCCTGGCTGTCGACCAGGTACTCGACCTTGGTCCTGGCGTCGACGACGTACAGCGCCTCGCGCGCGTCGACCTTCCCCGTGTTCTTGACCGACTTCGCGTCGTCGCCGTCGAGGACGAAGACGGCGCGGTCGATGGAGGTGTTCGAGCCGGGGGCGGGGCGCTCGCAGACCGCCCAGGTCTTCGCCTTCTCGGCGTCGTCCTTGGTGGGCAGCCGGTCGGGGGCGTACGGGATGCCGAGCGTCGCGCCGTGCGGGATACCGCTCTTGTCGATGTCCTTGCCGGGCACCTCGATGACGCTGCCCTTGCCCTTGTCGAGAAGGAGCTTGGCGGAGGCGTAGTTGAGGACGGGGTGCAGCGTCGGCACTTCCTTGCCGTTCGGCCCCTTGTCCTTGATCACGACGTAACGCGTCGTGGAGTCGCTGTCGACGATGATGTGTTCGCCGGCGGTGTCCCAGCCTTTGGGTGCCGAGGGCTTGAGCACTCCCCAGGCGATGAAGCCCACCACCAGCACCACGCCCACCGCCAGGCTGGGCATCACGGTACGGACCGGACGCGGTGCGCCTTCGTCCGATCCCCCGGGCGATGGTGCCAGGAACGCTGCGACGGTGCGCTTGCGAGCGAACGTATAGGCGGCGAGCTCATCCCGACGCGTTGCCATGGTCCTGGCTCTCCCGTGTGGTCGTGCGTGAAGAAGGATCGTGCGTAAGGCTGCTTCAGCTGGGCAGGGGAACCACTATGCACTGCGCCCCGCGACCGTGATCCACCAGGTGCGGGGTCCCCGCCGCATCTTCACAGCCCCGTGTCGTGTTCGTAGCCCGGCACCTGTGTCGCCCCGTGTTCATCAGCGGGTACCGTGACCACTCGCACAACTGACGTGGGCAATTGTGGCCCCTGGCCCCGTCGCTGAGATCTCCACCGGCGATCTCCACCGACGAGGGCCACCACTTCGCGAAAGGGATCTCCCGGGGGATGACCAGCGCTACGAGCACTCGGCGCGGACGCCGCGCACAGCAGCAACCGGGCCGTGGCCGCAGAGCCGCGCCGTCCCCGGCTCCCTCCACCGCCTCCACCACCGCGGCGCCGCGTACGCTGCCCCACCCCGGCGGCATGGGTCCGCTGCGGCTGCAGCAGCTCATCCTGGTGGAGCTCGCGGCGGCCGTCATGCTGGTCGCCTGGGTCACGTCCGAGCGCTGGCTGCTCGCCCCGGCCGGCGCCGTGGCCGCGCTGCTGCTGCTTCTGGCGATCGTGCGCCGGCACCACCGGCCGCTGCCCGAGTGGTACGAGACGACACGCGCCCTCAAACGCCGCCGGCGCGAGGCCAAACTGCCCGTGCCGCCCGGTACGGATCCGCTGCTGGCCCCCACCGTGGAGTGCGACTCCGCCCTGCGGACGTACACCTTCGTCTCCCGTGACGACCGCTCGATCGGCATGATCGGCGACGGTTCGTTCCTGACCGCGGTGCTCTTCGTGCAGCCGGGCGACGAGCCGCTGCGCCCCGGTTTCGCCGGGCGGCAACTGCCGCTCCAGCTGATCCAGGACGCCCTGGAGGTCGACGGCATCCGGCTCGCCTCCGCGCAGGTGGTCCAGCACACCCAGCCGGCGCCCGCGCCGCACCTGCCCCCGCAGTCCATCGCCGCACGGTCGTACGGGCCCCTCCAGGCCCATGCCGGGTCCCCCGCGCTCCGGCTCACCTGGGTCGCCCTCAAGCTCGACCCCGAACTGTGCCCCGAGGCGGTGGAGGCGCGCGGAGACGGCGTTGCCGGTGCCCAGCGCACGCTGCTGCGGGTGGCGGACCAGCTGGCGAGCCGGCTGGCCGGGGCGGGCTTCGAGGCGACCATCCTCGACGAGAACGAACTCGTGCAGGCGCTCGCGACCTCCAGCTGCCTCAACCCGCGGGCCAACGCGCAGCACGGCCAGGACGGCCGGCCCGCTCAGCGGCGTACGGTCGAGTCGGTGCGGAGCTGGCGGGTCGACGACCGGTGGCACTCGACGTACTGGATCTCCCGCTGGCCGCAGTTGGGGGACGGCGGTGTCGCGCTGCCGCAGCTGATCACGCAGTTCACCTCGCTGCCCGTGCTCGCGACGACGTTCAGCATGACGCTGAGCAAGGCCGGCAACCGGGGCGTCTCCGTCACCGGCCATGTGCGCATCACCGGCCGCGGCGAGAACGAACTGGGCCAGGTCCGGCGGGATCTGGAGCGTGCCGCGAGCGCGTCCAAGGTCGGCCTGGTGCGCCTGGACCGGGAACAGGTCCCCGGAGCTCTCGCCACCCTGCCTCTCGGAGGTACCTCCTGATGTCCTACCCCACACCGACCATGAACCCGGGGCAGCGGGGCCAGGAACCCGCCCGCACCCCCGCGCACGTGGCCTCGCCCACCGACACGGGTCTGATCCCGATCGTCCGTCCGGACGCGCCCCAGCAGCAACGGCGCATCTTCAGCCCGGGATTCGGGCTGCGCGGACCGCGCCGCAACCGTCATGTCGTCACCGCCGAGGAGATCGCGGCGATCAGCGTGCCGATCGGCGACGACGGCGTGATCATCGGCACCGACCCGGAGTCCCAGCCGGCGGTGCTCGGCCTGGCCCGCCCCAACCCCTTCGACGTCGTCGTGGTGGGCGGCCTGTGGCTGGCCCAGGTGCTGGCGCTGCGCGCCGCCGCGACGGGCGCGCGCGTGGGCGTCGAAACCGGCCGCCCGCAGGCCTGGCAGCAGCTGGCCCAGGCGGCGGGCGGCGGTCAGCAGTGCATGACGGTCTACCCGGTGGGACGGGTTCCCGCACAGGGGCCGTCGGTCTCCAGCCCGGTGGTGCTGATCCGCGACTGCGGCGTACGTCCGCCGCGTGGGCGGGTGACGTCCCTGCCGTGGCAGGCCGTGGTGACCGTGCTGCCCTTCGTCGGCGAGCACGCGCCGCGCTGGCTGATGCAGGCGCAGCTGGTCGGGATCCAGCGCATCTCGCCCCAGGAGACCGAGGTCGTACGGGAGACCCTGGGCGTCCCGGCCGAGCATCTGGAGATGCTGCCGACCCTCTCCGACAACGTCACCCTGTGGTGCACGCGCAAGCACCGCAAGTACGTCATGACCGAGCCCACGGACGCGGAGACGGGTCTGCTCGGCATGGCCCGCCGCCTGGACTGAGTGCCGCCGCCTGGGCGTCGGCCGGGCGCGGTCGCCGGAGGAGCAGCGGAGCCGGTCCGCACGCAAGGGCGCTTTTCCGTACCGTGGGGCGAAAGATTAGTGTTCTGGTGATGCGGTGAACGTCGCAGCGGCGTAGGACGCGCCACCCCATCCGCCCGACCGCGACGACGCATTCAGCAGCAGTGGCTGACCAGGAGGCAAAGCAGTGAACAGGGATCGGTCCGAGTACGACGGCGGCGGCCAGTCCTCGGACGGGGACGACCGCGAGCTGGATCTCACCGGCGAGTTCGAAATCGTCTACGAGCCTCCTGCCTGGTACGACCAGAGCGCGCGGGGTGGCTCCGCGCAGGGCGGGCAGGGGGGCGCCGGACAGGTGTCTCCGCCGCCGCCGACCGGGCCGCCGCTGGGGCCGACGGGTGGTCCCGCGCAGCAGGGGCTGCCCGCGCCCCAGGCCCCCGCGCCGGCACCGCCGTACACGCAGGGTGGCTACGGGTTTCCGCAGCAGCCGGGGCCGGGCGCGCCCCAGCAGGCGGCGCCTCAGCAGCCCGCTGGATACGGATACCCGCAGCAGCCCGCACCCGGTGGGTACGGGTATCCGCAGCAGCCCGCACCGGCCGCGCCGCAGCAGGCCGCGCCCGGCGTGCCCCAGCCGGGCCAGGACCCCTCGGGCGGCTACGGGTATCCGCAGCAGCCGGCGCAGGCCCGGCCGGCCGGGGCCGGCGCGCCCCCGCCCGCGGCGCCCGCGCCCGGTTTCCCCGTACTGCGTCCGGTCGCCGAGGACGCGCAGGTGAACCCGTCACAGGCCGCCCCGGCGGCGAACGTCCCCGAGCAGCCCGCTCCCGAGCAGCCCGCCCCCGAGCAGCCCGCCCCCGCCCAGCAGATCCCCGAGCCGGACTACGCCGCTGCCGACGCGGAGGCGGCAGCGCTGTTCGGCGGCGCCGACGACGCCGAGGAGCCGGCGGAGGAGCACGGCGGCGAGGCGGAGCCGGACGGCTCCGAGGCCGCGTCCGGTGCCGAAGGAGGCGCCGGCACCGACTCGGCACCGGACCTTCAGCCCGGTCCGGAGACGGACACGGACACGGAGAGCGAAGCCGTGCCCGGTGCCGACGAGCAGACCGGGTCCGCGGCAGCAGCGCCCGCCGCGGCCGAACCCCAGCCGGTGGCACAGGCCCAGCCGCAGAGCGAGCCCGCTCCGCAGGCCGCCGCGCCTCACGCCGGTACGGCTCCGCAGGACCCCCAGGGCCTCCCACCGCTGCCGCAGGGGTACCAGCCCGCACAGCCCGTTCAGGGCGCACCGCAGCAGCCGGTCCAGCCCGACCAGCAGGCCGCGGCCGCGCAGGCCGCCGGGTACGGCTACCCCCAGCCGTTCGCCCAGCCGCAGCCGCAGCCCCAGCACCAGCCCTTCCCGCAGGGCACCTTCGGCGCGGCCCAGCCGTTGCCTCCGGTGCAGCAGCAGCCCGCCCCCCAGCAGCACCCGGGGTACCCGGCGCAGAGCGGGCAGGCCGGGCAGGCCGGGCAGGCCGCTCCCGGTTACCCGCAGCCCCAGCAGCAGACGCCGCAGGCCGCGCAGCCTCAGCCGGCCCAGCCGCAGCCCGCACACCCGCAGCAGCCGCAGGCCGGTTACAACTACCCGCCCCAGCAGGCCGGTTACGGTTACCCGCAGGCCGCGCAGCCCGCGCCCCCGCAGCAGGCCGTACAGCCGCAGCCGCAGCCGCAGATGCCGCAGGCCCAGCAGCCTGCGTACCAGCAGACGCCGCCGCAGCAGCACCCCACGGCCCCGCCCGCCTACGGCTCCCAGGGCTGGACCGCCCCGGCGGGTCCTCAGGCCGGTACCCCCCAGCAGCAGGCGGCGCCCGGCACCCCGCTCGGTTACAACGCCGCCGTCGAGCTCTCCTCCGACCGGCTGCTGCGCAACCAGCCCAAGGCCCGTAAGAACAACTCCGGTCCGTCCCGCTTCAAGCTCGGCGCCAAGAAGGAAGAGGAAGAGCGGCAGCGCAAGCTGGCGCTGATCCGCACGCCGGTGATGTCCTGTTACCGGATCGCGGTGATCAGCCTCAAGGGCGGTGTCGGCAAGACCACGACGACCATCTCGCTCGGCGCCACGCTGGCCTCCGAGCGCCAGGACAAGATCCTGGCGATCGACGCCAACCCCGACGCCGGCACCCTCGGCCGACGGGTGCGGCGCGAGACCGGTGCCACCATCCGCGACCTGGTGCAGGCGATCCCGCAGCTCAACAGCTACATGGACATCCGCCGCTTCACCTCGCAGGCGCCGTCGGGGCTCGAAATCATCGCCAACGACGTGGACCCGGCGGTCTCCACGACCTTCAACGACCAGGACTACCGCAGTGCGCTCGAAGTCCTGGGCCGGCAGTACCCGATCATCCTCACCGACTCGGGCACCGGTCTGCTCTACAGCGCGATGCGCGGCGTCCTCGACCTCGCCGACCAGCTGATCATCATCTCCACCCCGTCCGTGGACGGTGCGAGCAGCGCCTCGACGACGCTCGACTGGCTCTCCGCGAACGGGTTCGCCGACCTCGTCCAGCGGTCCCTCACCGTGATCTCCGGGGTCCGCGAGACGGGCAAGATGATCAAGGTGGACGACATCGTCGCGCACTTCGAGACCCGCTGCCGCGGTGTCGTCGTCGTGCCCTTCGACGAACACCTCGCGGCCGGCGCCGAGGTCGACCTCAACATGATGCGGCCCAAGACCCGTGAGGCGTACTTCCACCTCTCGGCCCTCGTCGCCGAGGACATCGCCCGCACGCAGCAGGGCCAGGGCTTCGCCGCCCAGCAGCAGGTCCCCCAGCACCCGCAGGGGTACCCGCCTCAGCAGCAGCCGCCCGGCGCCGCCCCCCAGCCGGGGCAGGGCTGGCAGCAGATGCAGCAGCCCCCGCAGGGCCAGGGCTGGCAGCAGCAGCCTCCGGCCCAGCCGCAGCACCAGCAGCAGCCCGGTCCCGGCTGGACCCAGTAGTACGCGGGGTCCGTCCCCCGTGCGGGTGAGTTACTACAAGGTGCTTATGCGCAAGGCACGTCGGGTCGGCCTAAGATGCCCGAAACGACGTGCCGCCGTTGCCGAAAGGGAGTTTGACTGATGGGGAGCGCACAGGAGAAGGAAGAGCTGTACGCCCTCGACATCTCTGGCGTCGAGTGGCACAGCGCTCCCGGCACGAGTGAGGACGAGGAGCGCGTCGAGATCGCGTACCTGCCCGAGGGGGCCGTCGCGATGAGGTCGTCCGTGGACCCGGAGACCGTCCTGCGGTACACCGAAGCCGAGTGGCGGGCGTTCGTGCTCGGTGCGCGCGACGGTGAGTTCGACCTGACCTGAGCACCGCACAGCACTGCGCCCCGCCGGATCCCATCCGGCGGGGCGCAGTGCTGTGGCGTCGTGCGTTTCGTCAGCGGCGCCGCCGGCCGATGAGGAAGGCCATCCCCCAGGCCACCGCTCCGGCGGCCAGCAGGCCGAACAGAGAGACCAGCTCGGGGTCGTTCGGGTTGCCCCACCATGCCTTGGCCGGAGTGAAGGGGTCGTCCTCCATCATGTTCGAGAACCCGGGCATTCCACCCATGTCGATGAAGATGAGCGCCACGCCGTTGGTGTAGCCGAAGAAGGCGCCGAGCATGGCCACGACGGCCCCGCCGATGTGGGCGCCGACGCGGCCACGGGCCACGAGGCCGACCACGACACCGACGGCAGCCGCGTTGAGAAGGGCGTGGGCCACATAGAGGACGCGCGCCACGTCCTGCGACATGTCCTCGTACGAGGCATAGATGACCAGGCTGTAGAGCGAGGCCAGGGCGACCGAGAAGAGCAGCCCGAGGAAGAAGGCGGCGACCGGCTTCCCGCTGTTCGGCTGCTGCCCGTACGGCGCGTACGGCGCGGCCTGGTACGGGTACCCGGGCTGCACCGGGAACTGCCCGGGGGCGGGCGGCGGGCCGCCGAACCCCGGAGGCGGCCCCGGGGGCTGCTGGGGCATGAGGGGCTGATTGCTCGGGTTGTACTGGGGCTGCCAGGACTGGCTCAAGACGGGGTCCCCCGGGGAGGCAGAGAGGTGGATCCGCTCAAAGTACCAAACGGACCACGCGCGGCGTCACTTCGAGCGTCCGCGTCCCGGACGGCGGCCAGGCGCCCCTCCCCCGCCGGTCCGAGGGCTCCGCCAGCCCCTCAGCAGGAAGGCGACAAGGGTCTGGACCAATAAGGGGCCACACCGCCTCCGCCGTGCGGCCCCGCGTCGATCAGCCCGGTATTCCCGCAGTCCACGCGGGGTTTGGCGCATCGTTGACGCAGCCGGACAGCGCTGATAAACCTCGCTTCACCAGCTGGAGCTCACTGATCAACACGCGCTCCCCGTGCGAGTCATGACGCGAGGTCACGTCCCATGGACACAGAGATTCCGCGCAGTACCCGGCAACGCCCCCGCACCCGAACCCTTCTGGCCGCCGGAGCCACCGCCCTGGCCCTGGCCGCCGCAGCCGCGACCCCGCTCCATCCCGCGCCGCAGCAGGCGAAGGCGGCGCAGGCCGATGCCAAGCGGACGCTGACCGTCGCGGTCTCGCAGAGCATCGACTCCCTCAGCCCGTTCCTGGCTCAGCGCCTGGTCTCCACCAGCGTCCACCGGCTGATCTACGAGAACCTGACGAACTACGACGTCAAGGACAACCACGCGGTCCCGGGCCTCGCCACCAAGTGGGAGCCGTCGCCGGACAAGCTGACGTGGACGTACACCATCCGTGAGAACTCCAGCTGGTCCGACGGCGAACAGGCCACCGCCGAGGACGCCGCCTGGACGTTCAACACGATGATGAAGGACGAGGGCGCGGCCACCGCCAACGGCAGCTTCGTCGCCAACTTCAAGAAGGTCACCGCCCCCAGCCCCACCCAGCTGGTCATCGAGCTGAAGAAGCCGCAGGCCACCATGGCCGCGCTCGACGTGCCGATCCTCCCCAGGCACGAGTGGGAGAAGGTCGGCGACTTCTCGAAGTTCAACAACGACAAGAAGTTCCCCGTCGTCGGCAACGGCCCCTTCGTCCTCACCGACTACAAGGTGGACCAGTACGTCAAGCTCAAGCCGAACGAGAAGTTCTGGCGCGGCGCACCGAAGTTCGACGAGCTGGTCCTGAAGTACTACAAGGACGGTGACGCGGCCGTCGCCGCGCTCCAGAAGGGCGAGGTGTCCTTCGCGGCCAACCTCACCCCCGCCCAGGCCGCGTCCCTCTCCAAGGCCGAGAACATCAAGGTCAACGACGCCCCCGGCCGGCGCTTCTACGCGCTCGCCACCAACCCGGGCGCCAGGTCGAAGGACGGCAAGAAGTTCGGCAACGGCCACCCCGCGCTGCTCGACCGGAAGGTGCGCCAGGCCCTCTTCGCCGCCACCGACCGCAAGACGATCATCGACAAGGTCTTCCAGGGCCACGCCGTCGAGGGCGAGGGCTACATCCCGCCGCGCTTCCCGGCGTACCACTGGAAGCCGTCCGCCGACCAGAAGATCGCGTACGACCCGGCGAAGGCGGCCGCGCTCCTCGACGAGGCGGGCTACAAGAAGAACAGCGCGGGCAAGCGCGTCGGCAAGGACGGCAAGCCGCTCGACTTCCGCATCCTGTGCCACGCCACCGACCCGAACGACAAGGCCATCGGCAAGTACATGCAGGAGTGGTGGGGCGAGCTGGGCATCGGCCTCAAGGTCGAATGCCTCGACAACGTCTCCGACCCCTGGCTGGCCGGCGAGTACGACCTGGCCTTCGACGGCTGGTCCGTCAACCCCGATCCCGACTTCGTCCTCTCCATCCACACGTGCGCCGCGCTGCCGGCCACGCCCAAGGACACCGGCGCGACGGACAACTTCATCTGCGACAAGAAGTTCGACGAGCTCTACGCGCAGCAGACCGCGGAGTACGACGAGGCCAAGCGCGCCGAGATCGTCAAGCGGATGCAGTCGCGGCTGTACGACACCGGCTACATGAATGTCATGGCGTATCCGAACGCGGTCGAGGCGTACCGTACCGATCAGATCAAGTCGATCACGACGATGCCCGAGTCCGGCGGCAATCTCTGGGGCCAGGACGGCTACTGGAGCTGGTGGTCGGCCGTGCCCGCCGACGTCGACGACACGTCCGGGGAGGGCGGCTCCTCCACGGGTCTCGTCGTCGGCATCGGCGCGGCCGCCGTCCTCGCCGTGGGTCTCGGGATCTTCGTCGCCATGCGCCGCCGCTCCACCGCGGAAGACCGTGAGTAGTCCATGAGCACTGCAAGCACCGCCCCCCTCGCGGAGGGTACGGCCGACGGCCCGGCCTTGGTGAAGTCCGGGCCGTCCGGCCCCCGCGCCCGCTCCGCCCGCGCCTACCTGCTGTACGTCGCGGGGAAGCTGGGCGGTGCGGCCGTCTCGCTCTTCGCCGTCCTCGTCACCAGCTTCTTCCTCTTCCGGATCATCCCCGGCGACCCAGTGCGCACCATGACGCACGGCCGTCAGGTGTCCGCCGAGCAACTCGCCTCGCTCCGCCGCCAGTTCGGGCTGGACCTGCCGGTGTGGCAGCAGTTCACGGACTACTGCGCGAAGGCGCTGAGCGGCGACTTCGGCACCTCGTACCAGTTCCACGCGCCGGTCGGCGACCTGATCGCCGAGAAGGTGCCCGCGACCCTGCTGCTGACCGGCGTCGCCGTCGTCCTCTACTCCGCCCTCGGCCTGTGGCTCGGCACCCGCTCCGCGTGGCACCACGGCGGGCTGGGCGACAAGGTCAACACCGGGGTGGCCCTCACTCTGTGGTCCGTGCCGTCGTTCTGGCTCGGCCTGCTGCTGATCATCACCTTCTCGGTGGGCATCGGTCCGGTCCCCGGCATGTTCCCGACGGGCGGCATGGAGTCGGGCGACGCGTCCGGCTTCGCGTACGTCGCCGATGTCGCGCACCACATGGTGCTGCCCGTGATCACCCTGGTCGCGGTCGGGTACGCGCAGACGCTGCTGGTCATGCGGTCCTCGCTGCTCGACGAGATGGGCAGCGACTACCTGACGACGGCGCGCGCGAAGGGGCTGCGCGACGACCTGGTGCGGCGCCGCCACGCCGTGCCGAACGCCCTGCTGCCGACCGTCACCATGGTCTTCATCAACCTGGGCCATGTGGCGGCCGGTTCGATCCTCGTCGAGACGGTCTTCTCCTGGCCCGGGCTCGGCGGTCTCTTCTACCAGGCGCTGAGCGTGCCCGACCTGCCGCTGGTGCAGGGACTCTTCGTCGTCTTCGCCGGAGCGATGATCGTGATGAACCTCCTCGCCGACCTGCTGTATCCGCTGCTCGATCCCCGGGTGGGCCGATGACTTCCACGGCTGACGCGCAGAGCGCGTCGTCCCTCGCGTGGGCGCGACGCCGCGGCTCCGTGGCCCGGTTCTGGCGTTCGTACCGTACGCACCGGACGGGGCTCTTCGGACTCGGCGCCCTGGCCGTGATCGCGCTGGTCGCGCTCGCCGCGCCGCTGCTCGTCGGTGGCGACGTACAGAGCGTGACGAATGCCCCCGGGTCGGCGCTGGAGTCGCCGAGCGGTGAATTCCCGCTCGGAACCGACCAGTTCGGGCGCTCGCTGCTCGGGCTGCTGGTCTGGGGCGCCCGCATCTCGCTGACCGTCGGGCTGCTGGCGGCCGCGCTGTCCGTGGCCATCGGTACGCTCGTGGGCATCGTCGCCGGGCACTTCGGCGGCTGGTTCTCGACCGTGGTCATGCGGATCACCGACTGGTTCCTGGTGATGCCGACGCTGGTGCTGGCGATCGTGCTGGCGACGGTGATGTCGCGCAGCGTGTGGACGGTGATCCTGGCGATCGGCGTCACGAGCTGGCCGACGACGGCCCGCCTGGTGCGGGCGCAGACCCTCGCCGTCGAGTCGCGTCCGTACATCGAGCGGGCAACGGCGCTCGGCGGCGGCCACGGGCACATCATGACCCGCCACGTCCTGCCCAACGTCATGCCGCTCGTGCTCGCCCAGACCACGCTCGGCATCTCCAACGCCATCCTGACCGAGGCGACGCTCGCCTTCCTCGGCCTCGGCGACCCGGACGTCGTCTCGTGGGGCGGCATGCTCCAGGACGCGCGGGAGGCGGGCGCGGTGTCGTCCGGGCACTGGTGGTACCTGGCGCCGCCCGGCATCGCCATCGCACTCGTCGCGCTGGCGTTCACCCTGTGCGGGCGCACGGTCGAGTCCGTGCTCAACCCGAAGCTGGGGGTGTCCGCCCGATGAGCGTGCTGCTCGAAGTGAGGGACCTGCACGTCACGTACGGCGCCGGGACCCGCGCCGTACGCGGTGTGGACCTGACGCTGTCCGCCGGCCAGAAGCTCGGCATCGCGGGCGAGTCCGGCTGCGGCAAGTCGACGCTGGCGCTGGCACTGCTGCGGCTGCTGCCCGCGTCGGCCCGGCTCAGCGGTGAGATCCTGCTCGACGGCGAGGACGTCCTCACCATGAAGTGGGGCAGGCTGCGGGCCGTGCGGTGGGCGGGGGCCTCGATCGTCTTCCAGGGCGCCATGCATTCGCTGAACGCCGTGCACCGCGTCGGGGAGCAGATCGCCGAGCCGGTCATGCTGCACCTCAAGTCCACTCCGGCGGCCGCGCGCAGGCGGGCCGTCGAGCTCCTGGAGCAGGTGGGGCTGCCGGCCGCGCGCGCCGAGGCGTATCCGCACGAGCTGTCGGGCGGGCAGCGGCAGCGCGTGATGATCGCGATGGCGCTGGCCTGCGATCCGCGGCTGATCGTCGCGGACGAGCCGACGACGGCGCTGGACGTGATGGTCCAGGCGCAGATCCTGCGGCTGATCGAGCAGCTGGTCGCCGACCAGGACATCAGCCTGCTGATGATCAGCCACGACCTGTCGGTGCTGGCCGACACCTGCGACCGGCTCGCGGTGATGTACGCCGGGAGGGTCGTCGAGGAGGGCCCGGCGGACCAGGTCTTCACCGATGCGCGGCATCCGTACGGCCTGGCCCTGTCGGCGGCGTTCCCCCGCATCGGCGACCCGGCCTCCCGCCGGGCCCCGCGCGGCCTGCCGGGCGACCCGCCGGATCCGTCCGCGCTGCCCGCCGGCTGTACGTTCCACCCGCGCTGCCCGGTCGCGCTGGACCTGTGCGCCACGCAGGACCAGGCGCTGCGGGAGTCGGGGGCGGGGCGGCGGGCGGCGTGCGTGCGGGTGGGGGCGGTGCCGGCGCAGGTGGCGGTACCGGAACCGCCGCCGACGTGAGCGGGGCTGCCCCCGGGGCCGGCGCCGCCTGCCGCTGCGCGGGGCTTTCCCCTGCCCGCCCCTTCCCGAAACCGGGGTCCGGGGCGGAGCCCCGTGCAGCGGCACCGCGTCCCGCGCCCTCCGTCCCCACCCCGCCCCACCACCACCCCGGAGCCAGACATGAGCACCGAGCCCCTCCTCTCCGCCGCCGGACTGCACGTCGCCTTCCCCGGGCGGCGTGGCGCGGCGACCGCCCGCGCCGTCGACGGCGTCGACCTCGACATCCGCCCCGGCGAGATCGTCGCGCTCGTCGGCGAGTCCGGGTGCGGCAAGACCACACTCGCCCGCTCGCTGCTCGGTCTGGTCCCGCCCACCTCGGGCCACGTCACCTTCGGCGGCGAGCCCCTCGACTACGCCTCGCGCTCCCTGAAGGCGTACCGCAAGCGCGTCCAGCTGGTGCTCCAGGACCCCAGCGGCTCGCTCAACCCGCGGCACACGGTGTACGACGCCGTGGCGGAAGGCCTGCGCATCCACGGTTACGCGGGAGACGAGCGCGAAGCCGTCGCCGGGGCCCTCTCGCGCGCCGGGCTGCGGCCGCCCGAGCGGTTCTTCCTGCGCTACCCGCACGACCTCTCCGGCGGCCAGCGCCAGCGCGTCGTCATCGCGGGCGCGCTCGTCCTCGAACCCGAACTCATCGTCGCCGACGAGCCGGTGGCCTCCCTCGACGCGTCCGTACGGGGGGAGATCCTGGCCCTCCTGCTGTCGCTGCGCGACGACCTGGGGCTCTCCGCACTCGTCGTGACCCACGACCTCGGTCTCGCCTGGAACATCGCGGACCGGGTGGCGGTGATGTACCTGGGCCGGATCGTGGAGACGGGACCCGCCGAAAAGGTGCTGACGGACCCTCAGCACCCGTACACCCGGGCCCTGTTGTCCGTACTCCCGGAGTCCGGTGAGGAACCGGTCGTGCTCACCGGCGAGCCCCCGGACCCGTCCCGCGTCCCCGGCGGCTGCCGCTTCCACGTCCGCTGCCAGGTACTCGCCTCGGGCGAGGCCGAGCGCACGGGCGTCGCCGCCGACTGCCGTACGACGCTCCTGCCCGTCCTGACCGGCGGCGAGGAGGCCCAGGTCGCGTGCCACTGGGCGGCCGCCCGCGCCGGGGAGGCGGCGGAGGCGGAGGCCGCCGGTGCCTGAGGCCGCGAGGCCCCGGGGCTACTGGGCGGCGTACGCCTCGATGAGCTCGCGCGAGCGCTTCACGTCGGCCCCGATGGCTTCCAGCAGCGCCTCGATCGAGTCGAACTTCTCCTGGCCGCGTACGTACGCGAGGAAGTCGACGGCGACGTGCAGCCCGTACAGATCGAGGCCCACGCGGTCGATGGCGTACGCCTCCACCGTCCGCTCCGTGCCGTCGAACTGCGGGTTCGTGCCGACCGAGATCGCGGCGGGCATCTTCTCGCCCTCCGCGGTCAGCCAGCCCGCGTACACGCCGTCGGCGGGGATCGCGGTGTGCGGAAGCGTCTCGACGTTCGCCGTCGGGTAGCCGAGTTCACGGCCGCGCTGCGCCCCGCGCACCACGACGCCCTCGACGCGGTGCGGCCGGCCCAGGATCTCCGCGGCGCCTTCGACCTCGCCCTCGGCGACCAGCCGCCGGGTCAGCGTGGAGGAGAACGGCTCGCCGCCGCCCGCCCGGCCGGTCACGTACAGGTCGACGACCTCGACCTCGTAGTCGTACGTCCGGCCCAGCTCGGCCAGGAAGGTCACGTTCCCGGCCGCCCGGTGGCCGAAGCGGAAGTTGGGGCCCTCGATGACCGCACGCGCGTGCAACTTGTCGACCAGCACCTTCACGATGAAGTCGGCCGGCGAGAGCTTCGAGAACTCCTGGGTGAAGGGCAGGATCAGCACCGCGTCCACGCCCAGCTCCGCGATCAGCTCGGCCCGGCGGTGGTGCGGGGCGAGCAGCGGGGGGTGGCTGCCGGGGCGCACGACCTCGCTCGGGTGCGGATCGAAGGTGACGACGACCGAAGGCACGCCCAGCTCACGGGCGCGCTCCACCGCGCGGCCGATGATCAGCTGGTGTCCGCGGTGCACTCCGTCGTAGGAGCCGATGGTGACGACGCTGCGTCCCCAGTCCTGGGGGATGTCCTCCAAGCCACGCCAGCGCTGCACTGTGACCGCTCTCCTCGTCCGAACTCGAACCCGAACCTGTGTACGTGGGACTGCCGATTACGCAGGTCTAAGACTGCCATGCCCACAGCGTGCGGCTCGCATCGGCATAGGAGTCCCCGGGCTCCCCGCTGTCCGGCGGACATCGAACGCGCCCCCTTGCGCGCCCGTCAGTCACTCCGAGCGCCCGTCCAAGTGGGTGAATCGGCGGGGTGAAATGGACAGAGATCTTCCAAGGGGGATCGTGGAGCGGCCCGCCCCCGCACCGCCAAGCACCGAGGGGAACGCTGATGGCACCCACCACCCCGACACCCGCCG